>NZ_JALKFT010000008.1:0-170967 GCF_023242945.1 Frankia umida | reverse complement strand
GGGCCGCGGACCGCGGCCCGGGCGGTGGCCATCCAGACGGCGCTGCTCGAGCGGGAACCGGATGCGCGGCTGTCCGACCCGATGACGCCGGCGATCGTGTCCGCCGTGCGGGCGCACGCGACGGTGGGCGCGCTGGCCCGGTCGGTCGGGTTGAGCGAACGCCAGTTGCTGCGCCGCAGCCGGCGGGTCTTCGGCTACGGCCCGAAGACCCTGGGCCGCGTCCTGCGTCTGCAGGAGGCGTTGCGCACCGCCCGGTCCGGCCACGGGCTCGCCCTGACGGCTGCCCTGTCCGGCTACGCCGACCAGGCCCATCTCGCCCACGAGGTGCGGGCGCTCACCGGCCTCACCGCCACCGACCTGCTCGCGTCCGCCAGGGTCGCACCGAGCGTGGACGCGCCGAGCAGCGTGGACGCGGCGACCCTGGACGCGCCGCCGCGTTGACGGTCCACGCACCAGGTGGACGAGCCGTGGTCAGGAACTCGCCGGGACGGTGGCCGCGAGCGGTGCGTACAGGTCGACGGTGTTGCCGTCGGGGTCGACGATGCTCGCGTAACGCTGGCCCCAGAAGGCGTCCCACGGCGCCAGGTGGCTCTCGTACCCGGCAGCGACCAGATCCTCGTGGACGGCGTCGACCTCGGCCGGGTCCTCACAGGCGAAGGCGAGGCTGATCCGGCCCTGACCGGCGCTGGCCGGCGCCCAGGCCGGATCGAAGGAACGGATGGTGTCCTCGGTGTCGAACAACAGCCGTTGCCCGCCGGGCAGGACGACCTCGACGTGCGGTTCGGCGTCGGCGGCGGCCGGGATGGCAAGCCCCAGCCGACGATAGAAGGCCAGGCTGCGGGCCAGGTCGGAGACGATCAGTCCAGTGCCGTTGAAGGTGGCTGTCATGACCGCAGGCTAGGCCCGCCCGCCGACGCCGGTCTTGTCGGAATCGGACCCGTACCGCCGAGCATCCCGATCCGCACCGCCCCGTCGAAGACCAGCTCGGCCGGCCCCCGCAACAACACCGTGTCGGCCCGCCACCGAACGTTCAGCGCCCCACCAGGCACGTCCACCGCCACCTCGACCTCACCGCCACCGACACCGCCACCAGCACCAGCGGCGCCACCAGCACCAGCGGCGCCACCGACATCGCCCGCAGAAGCAGCCGTGGTCCCGCCGGTGGGACGGTGACCGTGGCGGTCGGCCCAGGCCACGGCCGCGGCGCAGGCACCCGTACCGCAGGAGGCCGTCTCCCCGACGCCGCGCTCGTAGACCCGCATCGCCACGCCGCCACCCGGGCGATCCACGACGATCTCGACGTTGACTCCCTCGGGGAAGTCGTCGGCGCGAAACCGCGGCGCCCGGCTCAGATCGAGGCCACGCAGTGCCGCGACGTCCAGATCGTCAGCGAAACAGACGGCGTGCGGGTTGCCCATCGACACGGCGACGGCGTCGAACTCCCGCCCGGCGACGCTCACCGGCGGCGCGAACGGGCCCGCCGCGGCCCGCGCGGCGAAGGACGGCGGGCCCATCTCCACGGTGACGTCCCCGACCGGCGGCACCTCGACGCGGCGCAGGCCCGCCCGGGTCGCCAGCACGAAGCCACCGGGGCGGACATAACCGGCCTCGACGAGGTAGCGGGCGAACACCCGGGCACCGTTGCCGCACATCTGGGCGAGCGAACCATCGGCGTTGCGGTGGTCCATGAACCAGCGGGCCGAACCGACGAACGGCACCGCCTCCGGTGCCGCGGCCGACAGCACGACCCGCAGGACACCGTCCGCGCCGATACCGGTACGCCGGTCACACAACGCCCGGACCAGCTCCGGGGTCAGGTCCAGATCGCCGTCCGGATCGGGCAGGATCACGAAGTCGTTGCCCGTGCCCTGCCCCTTGACGAACCGCAGCTGCTGGTCATCGCGCACCGGCACATCGTACGGGCGTGCCCGCGGCCGCTCAGCCCCGCTCAACGCGGTTCGGCCCGCTACGGTTCGGTCTGGCTGGGTTCGGCTCAGCTTCGTGGTCCGGCGGCCGACACCCAGGCTCGCAGCCGCTCGTCGGTGCGTTGCGACGGACGGTGCCAGCGCTCCGGGCGACCCCGACCGAGCGCGATCATCCGGGCGTCCTCGACGGGGACGGGCGGGCAGAACACCGGGCCGATGGCACGGTCGCAGCCCAGGTCATGGACCCGGGTGGCGAGGCGGGCGGAGTCCACGCCGTCGGCGACGACGGTCAGCGCCCGGCTGTGCGCGAGGCGGACGATCGCCGCCACGACCGCCTCCCCCTCCAGGTCACGCATGGTGGCCTGGAGATACAGACCGTCCAGCTTGACGAGGTCGAGCGGCAGCAGATCGAGCACGGCCAGGGAACCGAACCAGGTTCCGAACGACTCGACCGCGAGCGCGACGCCGAGGGCGTGCAGGTGGGCCAGCAGGCCCGGCACGACCGGAGCGGCCAGGCCCAGCGCCCGTTCGCTGAACTCCAGGCCGATCGCGCCGGCGGGCAGCAGCCGCCCGGACATCAGCCGGTCCACCTCGCCGACGAAGGCGGGGCTGGCCAGCTGGCGCCCGTCGATGTTCACCCAGAGCCGAGGCGGACGGATCGGGGTGCCGACCGCCATCCGATGCCAGGTCCGGGCCTCGGTCACCGCCATCCGCAGCACCCACTGGTCGACCTGGTGGACAAGCCCGGCCGCCGCGGCGATCGGCATGAACTCCGCGGGACCCAACACCCCCCGCTCGGGATGCTGCCACCGCGGGTGCGCCTCCATCCCGGGCACCGAACCGTTGCGCAGATCCACCTCGGGCTGGAAGTGCAGCCGCAGCGAGCCATCGTCGAAGGCCGCGTAGAGCGCGGGGACGAGAGTCAGGTCAGGTGGCAGACCACCGGCGGTGGCGGGCACGGTCACAGCGATCTCTCCAGACGCCGCGCGGGACAGGCCGCCGCGGGCCGGATTCCACGCCGCCGCGGCCCTGCGACGACCACGTCTCCGGCGATCGGACGAACCGGTCACCCGTCAGATCGAACCACCAGCCGCAGCGCCTGTGTGACGTCCGGTTGGTTCAGCCACGATATCCGGTTATCCCGGCGAAACCAGGATCTTTGCCGCCTGGCGAAACGCCGCGTCGCGGAAATTGTGGCCAGCTTGGCCTGATCTGTGGACTCCATTGCGCCGTCCATCCAGGCGAGGAGTTGAGCGTATCCGAGCGCACGTGACGCCGTGCGACCTTCCCGAAGACCGCACTCCACCAACTGACGCACTTCGTCGGGAAAACCCGCGTTCCACATTCTGTCCACCCGTTGGGTGATGCGCTCGTCGAGATCGCCTCGGTCCACGCCTATCTGGACGACGTCATAGACCGCGCGTTGTTCCGGCAGGGTCGCCGCGTAATCCCCGGTCAGTTCGACGACCTCAAGGGCCCGCACGATCCGCCGACCGTTGCTGGGCAGGATCGCCTCGGCGGCCCGCGGCGCCCGACGGGCCAGCTCCGCGTGCAGCTCCCCCGAGCCGCGGCGGGTCAGCTCGGCCTCCCACCGGGCGCGCACCACCGGGTCGGTGCCCGGAAAACTGAGATCATCCAGGGCGGCCCGCACGTACAGTCCCGAGCCGCCGACGAGCACCGGGACCCGTCCGGCCGCCAGCAGCGCGTCGATCACCCGCCGGGCGTCCAGCTGGAAACTCGCGACATCGGCGGCGTGCGTGACGTCCCAGACGTCGAGCAGATGGTGCGGCACGCCGCGGCGCTCGTCCAGGCGGACCTTGGCGGTACCGATGTCCATCCCACGGTAGAGCTGCATCGAGTCGGCGTTGACGACCTCACCGCCGAGCGCGAGCGCGAGCTCGATACCCAGGTCGCTCTTGCCCGCCGCCGTGGGCCCCACCACCGCCACCACCGGGCCCCGCGGCACCGGCCGCCGCGTACCTCCCGCGCCTGCCGTGCTCTCCGTACGCCCCACACTCCCCGTGCTCTCCGCGCCCGCCGTGCTCTCCGCACTCCCCGCACTCGCCGACCCGTTCGTCACGATCAGGATCGTGCCACGGCCACCGGATGCCGGCGGGCCCAGGCCGCTCCCGGTGGATCTCCGGCCAGCCCTCACCGCCGATAACGGGCCTCAAGCCCCGATAATCACCTGTCCGGCCAGGAAGATCACGATATGTGATGGTCGCCCGGGCCGTACGCGACGCCCGGGAGCTACACGGGTCGCCACGAGGGGCGGTTCAGGCCGCTCCGGACACCTGGGCCTGGGCATGGCCCTCGGCATGGGCCCGAGTCTCGGCCTCGGCCTGGGCTTCGGTCTGGGCTTCGGCCTTAGCCTGGTGGTCGGGTTGCCAGAAGCGGATGAGGAGGTCGGCGAGGGCCTGCGGACTGTCGGCGGCCGGGTCGTGGCGGGCGGCGGGAATCACCTCGTAGTGGGCGGCGAGTCGCCGGGCCATGTCGGCCTGGACGGTCGCCGGCCAGCCGTCGTCGCCGTCACCATGTGCCACCAGGACGGGCAGCCCCGCCAGGCGGGCCACCGCGGCCAGTTCGTCCACCTGGTCGGGCGCCGACAGCAGGTGGTCACTGACCGCGACCAGGCCCGCGCGGTGATGCGCGAAGAAACGTCGGCGCAGAAACGCGTCGGTGTGGTCGGGGCGGGGGCGCGCGACGGCCTGCAACGTCGCCCACACCGCCGGCTGCCCGTCCTGGCGCAGTACCCGCGCGACCGTGCGCAGCGCCGCGCGGCGGCGTCCGACGATACCCGCGGGCCCGGAGGACAGCAGGGTCAGCGTGCGCACCGCGGTGGGTTCGGCGAGTACCGCGGCCCGCGCGACCAGACCACCGAAGCTGTGCCCCACCAGGTGCACCGGTCCGCCACCGAGCGCCGCCGCCACCCGGTGGACGTCCCCGGCGAGCGCGGTCAGCGCATAACCCTCGACATCGTCCGGTCCGGGCGATTCGTACTGGCCGCGCTGATCCAGAGCGGTCACGTCGAACCCGGCGGCGACCAGCGCCGGCAGGACCGGCAGCCAGTCCTCCTTGCTCGCGGCGAACCCGGCGAGCAGCACCACCACCGGACCCGCCGGCACCTCGGCCCGCAGCGCGGCCAACCCCGCTACCTCGGTACGCCGAATCCCCGCTGGCAGGTCACACGCGCAGTTCCTCACGACCCGCATCCCCCCGGATCCACACGGCTACTAGATAGCCGACACCGTAGGGCGCGTCGTCGTATCGGAGCTCGCCGTTCCACACCGCGCGGCGCGTGTCGTCCCGACTCACGGCGGTACCAGCCGATGCGGCGCTCACGGTGGTACCGGAGGTCACGGAGGTCGCGGTGGTACCGGAGGTCGCAGCGAGCAGGGCGCCGGCCAGGACCTGCCAGGATGCGCGTCCGGCCGCGAGCAGGTCGCGGGCGAGCACCGGGTCGAGGTCGAGCAGGCCGGCCGGGTCGACGCCGGCCAGGGCGGTCGCGACGGCCGCGTCGAAGGGCGCCGCCCGCTCGTCCAGATGGCCGGGGGCCTTGATGCCGCGGCGGGCGGAACCGTCCCCCATCACCAGCAGTCCGAGCCGCTCGTCCGGCGCGCTGCCCGTGACCAGACGTTCCCCCAGCTTGGCGGCCTGGCTCGGTGAGTACGCCGCCGGCACGCCCAGCGCCGTGCGGGCGCCCGTGAAGCCACTGTTCGCCAGCAGCCAGGCACCAGCGGTGAGGGACAGGGGCAGCGGCGGGTCGGGTCTTGCCTCCAGCGGTGCCGCCTGGCCGTGGGCGAGCGGGACGACGAGGTCCACGCCGTAGCCGGCATACGTGCCGGTGGCGGTGGGACCGTACTCGATCCCACCGGTCTCGGGCGCGGCCACCGTCGCGGCCTCGGAGCCGGCGTCGCCGACGATGACGATCCGGTCCAGGCCCGCCGCGGTCAGCCGGCGCACCGCGTCGAGTGCGATCGGACGCACCGCCACCGGCTCGGCCCCACCGACTTCGGGGACGAGCAGCGGCGGATGCGGGCAGACCGCCGCGGCGACGAACGTCACCGCGGACCAGCCGCGGGAACGCCGACGCGGCAGGCGTCCGCCGATGCGGCGTCCAACGGCGCGGTGGGCGGCGGCTGCGGTGAAGTCGGGTCGGGTCGGCGGGCCGGCATGCCGAGCGAGACGGCTGGCCGGTTCGCCGCCGTGGGCGTCATCGCCTGGTTGGACTGCTCCCAGGCGTCCCCGGCACGGGTCCGCCGCCAGGCGAGCACCGGCCCGTCCGCCGTCAGGTGGTGCGGTGCGCCCCTGGTCACGACGGTCTCCACCACGTCCCCGGGACGGATGTCGCCCGCCGCGATGGCCCTCGGGTGCTCATCCAGCGGGCCGGTGGCGAGCTCGGCGGCGCGGAAGTGGACGAGCCGGCCGTCGCGGGCACGCCCGGACAGTCGCCCGGTGGCGTCGTCCTTGCGACCCTCGCCCTCGGCGACCACCAGCTCGACCCGGCGCTCGACCAGCGCGCGGTTGTGCGCCCAGGAGATCTCGTCCTGGAGGGCGACCAGCCGGGCGTAGCGTTCGGTGACCGTGGCCCGGTCGACCTGCTCGTCCATGGTGGCCGCGGGGGTGCCGGGGCGCGGCGAGTACTGGAAGGTGAACGCGCCCGAGAAGCGCGCCTCGCGCACGACGTCCAGGGTGTCGCTGAAGTCGGCCTCGGTCTCGCCCGGGAAGCCCACGATGATGTCGGTGGTGATCGCGGCGTCGGGCATCGCGGCGCGGACCCGGCTGATGATGCCGAGGTAGCGGTCCCGCCGGTAGGAGCGGCGCATCCGGCGCAGCACCGCGTCCGAACCGGACTGCAAGGGCATGTGCAGCTGGTGGCAGACGTTCGGGGTGGTGGCCATCGCCTCGATGACGTCGTCGGTGAAGTCCCGTGGATGCGGCGAGGTGAACCGCACCCGCTCGAGGCCCTCGACGGCACCGCAGGCCCGCAGCAGTTTCGCGAACGCGCCCGGATCACCGAGGGAGCGGCCATAGGAGTTGACGTTCTGGCCGAGCAGGGTGATCTCCAGGACGCCCTCGGCGACCAGCGCCTCGACCTCGGCGAGCACGTCGCCGGGCCGACGGTCCCGCTCGACGCCGCGCAGACTCGGCACGATGCAGAAGGTGCAGGTGTTGTCGCAGCCCACGCTGATGCTGACCCACGCCGCGTGATGGCTGGCCCGCCGCGTCGGCAGGGTGCTGGGGAAGACCTCCAGGGCCTCGGCGATCTCCAGCTGGGCGGTGGCGTTGTGTCGGGCGCGTTCGAGCAGCACCGGCAGCCGGTGCAGGTTGTGCGTGCCGAAGACCACGTCGACCCACGGGGCGCGGCGCAGGATCGTCGCCCGGTCCTTCTGCGCCAGGCAGCCGCCGACGGCGATCTGCATGCCGGGGTGGCCCTTCTTCACCGGCACGAGCTGGCCGAGGTTGCCGTACAGCCGGTTGTCGGCGTTCTCCCGGACGGCACAGGTGTTGAACACGACGACGTCCGGCTCGGCGCCGCTGGCCGCCGGGACGTAGCCGGCGGATTCGAGCAGCCCGGCGAGCCGTTCGGAGTCATGAACGTTCATCTGGCATCCGAACGTGCGTACCTCGTAACTGCGGCCGGTCACACCTACCAGCCTACGGGGACCCGAGCGGACACATCATGACAGCGCCCACCGACGACGGCGCGTCATCGCGACGTTTGCGGGAACGATCGACATACTGCCGACATCACGTGCGCTTGCTCGTGTTTGCGACAGGTCGGCTACGGCACGCGCGTCGACCCGGTGGTCGGGACACCGCCGGGCCGTGCCGTCGCCCGCCGGCTGTCGGGATCGCGACTCCTGCGCGCGTCTGGCGGCATGGTTCGCCGTGGATCGGGATTATCGACCCATCACCCACCGTTTCCGTTCCCGCGTCAGGAGGATCGAGTGCCCCTGGTGAGCCTGGAAGGGGTCGGCAAGTCGTTCGGCGCCAACCGTGTGCTGTCCGACATCAACCTGTCGGTGGAATCCGGTGAGGTGGTCGTCGTCATCGGGCCGTCCGGTTCCGGCAAGTCGACGATGTGCCGGTGCATCAACCGGCTTGAGACGATCGACGAGGGCCGCATCCTGTTCGAGGGCCGGCCGCTACCGGCCGAGGGGCGCGAGCTGGCCCGGATGCGTGCCCGGGTCGGGATGGTGTTCCAGTCGTTCAACCTGTTCGCGCATCGGACGATCCTCGACAACCTGACGCTCGGGCCGGTCACGGTGCTCGGCCGCAAGCGATCCCAGGCCGAGGAGCGGGCCCGGGAGCTGTTGGAGCGGGTGGGTATCGCGGACAAGGCCGACCAGCTGCCCCGGCAGCTCTCCGGTGGCCAGCAGCAGCGGGCCGCGATCGCCCGGGCCCTCGCGATGGACCCGGTCCTGATGCTGTTCGACGAACCGACCTCCGCCCTTGATCCGGAAATGATCTCCGAGGTGCTCGACGTCATGCGAGCGCTGGCCAGCAGCGGCATGACCATGATCGTCGTCACGCACGAGATGGGCTTCGCCCGTTCCGCCGCCGACCGGGTCGCGTTCATGGCCGACGGCCGGATCGTGGAGACGGCCCCGCCAGCGACCTTCTTCGACGCACCGACCTCGGAGCGGGCCCGGGATTTCCTCGGCCGCGTGCTGCGGCACTGAGCGGCGCCGCCCGCATCCCCCGCTTCCTGCCTCCAGTCTCCTGCTTCTTTCCTGCTTCGACAGCCCGACGGCTCGCGCACCACGCCCCGCTCCCCCACGGAAGGAATGGTTCATGCGCACAGTGTTCAGGCAAGGTCGACCGGCTGGTCGAGGTCATCGGTCGTACCGGCGAGGTGGCGCGCTCGCCCTCGGCGTGGCGCTGCTGGCCACGCTGGGGCTGTCCGCCTGCGGCAGCGACGGCGACGACACCGCGGCCGCGCCGAGTGCCACCGCCAGTTTCGCGCCCGGCACGACCATGGCCCGCCTGCACGACGCCGGCAAGATCACCGTCGGTACCAAGTTCGACCAGCCGCTGTTCGGCCTGAAGAACCTCAGCGGCAAGCCCGAGGGCTTCGACGTCGAGATCGCCAAGATCATCACTGGCGCCCTGGGTGTTCCCACGGACAAAATCAACTTCGTGGAGACCGTGTCCGCAAACCGGGAGCCCTTCATCGAGCAGGGCCGGGTCGACCTGGTGGTCGCCACCTACACCATCAACGACAAGCGCAAGAAGGTCATCGACTTCGCCGGTCCGTACTACGTCGCCGGACAGTCGATCATGGTGAAGAAGGACAACACCGATATCACCGGCAAGGAATCACTGGCCGGCAAGAAGGTCTGCTCGGTCAGCGGCTCGACGCCAGCCGAGAACATCCGCACCCAGGTACCGACCGCCCAGCTCGTCCTGTTCGACGTCTACAGCAAGTGCGCGGACGCCCTGAAGAACGGCCAGGTCGACGCGGTCACCACCGACAACGTGATCCTGCTCGGCCTCATCGACAAGGACCCGGACGCGTTCAAGCTCGTCGGCGAGCCGTTCACCAGGGAGCCGTACGGCATCGGGATCCGCAAGGGCGACACCGCGTTCCGAACCTTCATCAACGACACCCTCGAGGCGTCCTACCGCGACGGCCGCTGGGCGAAGGCGTTCAGCAGCACCGTCGGCAAGGTCGAGAAGTCCACGCCGACGCCGCCGCCGGTGGACCGCTACACCTCCTGACCCTCCGCGACACCTGGCTCCCCGCAACTCCTGGTTCTCCGCAACTCCTGACTCGCCGCAACTCCTGACTCGCCGCGCCACGCGGCAGCTCGACGCGGGCGGAGACGGCTGCCCGAACCGTCTCCGCCCCAACCGTCTCCGCCCGCAGCGACAGGGAGTTCGCGATCGACACCGTCCTCGACAACCTCGACATCTTCGCCGAAGGCTTCCGCCGCACGGTGGGGCTGAGCCTGTTCGCCGCGGTGGCGGCGCTGATCGGCGGCACCCTGCTCGCGACGATGCGGGTCGGGCCGGTCCCGCCGCTGCGCTGGGCCGGTACGGCCTATGTGCAGCTCGTCCGCAACACCCCGCTGACGGTGGTGTTCTTCTTCGTGGTGTTCGTCCTGCCGCGGCTGGACATCGTGTTCTCGTACTTCGCCTTCGCCGTCCTTGCGCTGTCGATCTACCATGCGGCGCTGGTCTGCGAGGCGGTGCGCGCCGGCATCAACGGCGTGGACGTCGGTCAGGCGGAGGCGGCGCGGGCGCTGGGCCTGACCTTCCGGCAGAACCTGCGCCTGGTCGTGCTGCCCCAGGCGCTGCGGGCCGTCCTGCAGCCACTCGGCAGTGTGATCAGCGCGCTGATCCGCAACACCTCGATCGCCGCGGCCTTCGGCGTCCAGGAACTGACCGGGGTGGTGCAGCGGCTGACCACGGCGAATCCGGACGCCGTGGTCGCCGTTCTGCTCGGCGGCGTCGTCGGCTACCTGATCCTCACCCTGGCGCTCGCCGGCGGACTGGCGATCACCGAACGACGGCTGGAGCGGACGCGATGAGTGCAACACCGCTGGTCCTCGCCGACCCGCCCGGACCGCGGGGACGTCGAAGGATTCTGTACGGCAGCCTGGTCGCGCTGGCGGTGTTCGCGGGACTGCTCGCGCTCGCCCTGACCCGCCTGGCCGACAAGGGCCAGCTCGACGGTGAGCTGTGGCGGGTGTTCCTCGACTATCCGGAGCTGCGCACCCTGCTGTGGAAGGGACTGCTCGCGACGTTGCGCGCCGCCGCCACCGGCATGGTGCTCGCCGTCGCACTCGGCCTGCTGCTGGCCCTGGGCCGGATGTCGAAGCGCCGCGTGCCGCGCTGGGCCGCCACCACGGCGGTGGAACTGCTGCGCAGCCTGCCGGTGCTGATGCTGATCCTGTTCGCCTACCTGGGGCTGCCCGCGCTCGGCTGGCAGATCTCGACGTTCTGGGCCCTGGTCATCGGCCTGACGGCCTACAACGGCGCGGTACTCAGCGAGATCTTCCGAGCCGGGGTACGTTCGATCGACCGTGGTCAGACGGAGGCCGCCGCCGCCCTCGGCCTACGTCCGCTGCAGGTGTTCCGGCTCGTCCAGCTGCCGCAGGCGGTGCGACGGATGAGCCCGACCCTGATCAGCCAGCTGGTCACCCTGCTCAAGGACACCTCGCTCGGGTTCGTCATCGCCTACAGCGAGCTGCTGCGCTCGGGCCGCGGTGCGGTGGAGTTCCTCGGGAGCAGGTACGCCCTGCCCATCTACACGGTGATGGCGCTGATGTACATCGTGACCAACGGCCTGCTGTCGTTGCTGGCCCGGTGGCTGGACCAGCGACAGAGCCGCCGCCTTGGCACCGGGCGGTCCACCGTGGCGCTGGACGCCGCGGCCGGCAGCGCCGCGAGCTGATCAGCGGGCGGTACCCACCGCCCTGGTCTCCCGCACGACGGTCACCCGGATCTGGCCGGGATAGGTCAGCTCCTCCTCGATCTGGCGGGCGACGTCCCGGGCGAGCAGATGGGCGGCCGCGTCGTCGACCTCCTCGGGTACGACCATGACCCGGACCTCCCGTCCGGCCTGCATGGCGAACACCCGGTCGACGCCCGGCCGGTCGCCCGCGATCCGCTCGATGCGTTCGAGGCGCTGCACATAGGACTCGAGGCTGGCCCGACGGGCACCGGGCCGACCACCGGAGATCTGGTCGGCGGCCTGGGTGAGCACGGCGCACAGCGACCGCGGCGCCACCTCGTTGTGATGGGCCTCGATGGCGTGCACGACCTCCTCGGACTCGCCGTACCGGCGCGCCACATCCGCGCCGACGAGCGCGTGGGAACCCTCCGCCTCGTGGGTCAGCGCCTTGCCGAGGTCGTGCAGCAGCGCGGCCCGCTTGGCCAGGGGCAGCTCCAGCTGCAGTTCTGCGGCCATCAGGCCGGCCAGATGCGCGCTTTCGATCAGATGCGCGAGCACGTTCTGGCCGTAGCTGGTCCGGTAGCGCAGGCGCCCGAGCAGCACGATCAGCTCCGGGTGCAGCTCGGAGACTCCTGTCTCGACCAGGGCGTCCTCCCCCGCTCGCACACAGCGGGCCTCGACCTCCACCTGGGCGCGGGCGTGCTCCTCCTCGATCCGGTGCGGATGAATCCGCCCGTCGGCGACCAGCGCCGCGAGCGTGATCCGTCCGATCTCGCGGCGGACCGGATCGAAGCAGCTCAGCAGCACCGCCTCCGGGGTGTCGTCGATGAGGACGTTCACCCCGGTCACGGACTCGAACGTGCGGATGTTGCGGCCCTCCCGGCCGATGATCCGCCCCTTCATCTCATCGCCCGGCAGCTGCAGGACAGTCACCACGGACTCGGTGGTCTGCTCGGAGGCCACCCGCTGGATCGCCGTGGTGACGATGCGCCGAGCCCGCTGTTCGCCCTCCTCCTCGGCTCGGGTCTCGATCTCCCGGACCCGCAGCGCCGCCTGGCGGCGGGTGTCCTGCTCGATGCTGGTGATCAGCTCCGCCCGGGCCTGCGTGGTGGTGAGCCCGGCGACGCGTTCCAGCGCCTGCCGCAACCGCTCGTCACGTTCGTCCGCCTCTGCGGTGCGGCGGGCGCACTCCGCTTCCCGCTCGCGGAGCTCCTGGTCTCGGTGCGTCACCCGTTCGGACCGCTGGTCGATGTCCGCGACCCGCTCGTCGAGTTCGGCCACCCGCTGGTCAAGGCGCTGCTCCCGGGCCTCCAGCGCCTCCGCCCGAAGCCGCTGCTCGGCCCGGATCGCCGCCGCCTCCACCCGGACGGACTCCGCCTCGGCACGGGCCGTGTCGCGGGCGGCGGCCTCCAACCGCCGCGCCTCCGCGGTGGCCTGCACCCGAGCCCGGTCACGTAGCGCCGCGGCCTCCTCGGCTCCCCGGCGCCGGATCTGCGCTGCCTCCCGCTCCGCCCGGACCAGCCGCTCCTGCGCCTCCCGCTCCGCCCGAGCCAGCACCGGCGCGGACTCGCCCGCCCCAGCCTCGATCGCCTCGACCTCGGTGCTCGCGGTCTCGGCGGTCGCGGTCTCGGCGGTCGCGGTCTCGGCGGTCGCTGCCTCGGCGGTCGCTGGCTCGATCGGCGTCCCAGGCGGACCCGCGGAGGATGCCAGCGCCGGCTGTGACCTGTCGTCGGCCGGCTGTCGCTGCACGGGGCCTGCCGCGGCGGACGCGGGGAGCACTCGAACGGTCGGCTCTTCGTCCGCCCCGTCGGGAACGTCCGCCGTGGGGGGCAGGACACCACCCGGTTCCACGGGCAGGGACCTGGAACCGATGCCGAACCCACGCACAACGTCGCCGATCGCGGGCAACCTCGAACGCGCGCGCACCGGGCGCGACCGCCGACCGTCGGGATGGGCGAGCCGGGCGACCATCACGACCAGCCCGGCGAGCACGAGTACAACGACGGACAGGACGATGATCAGGACGCCTTCCACCGCTGCTCCCTCCGCTGTCGTCCGGCTCGCGGGGGCGAGCTGAACCGAAGCGGCGAAGGATCCACGACCTGGCGCGGACACGGCCGTGGTGGGCGGCAGGCGAACGCCCCCACCGACCGGCGGGTTCGCTTCGACGCGCCCACACCAGACCATCAATGACGGACGGACGGTGAAGCGCACCGGCCTGGACATCTGCCGAAGACGGATGCCCACGTGTGAAGGTGGATCGGCTATCTACATCGCGCTATCTGCACCGCGTCGCCACGGGACCCTGTCACCTTTTCGACCCGAAGGGTAGATCATGACGGATTACCGCGTCAAGAAACTGTGGATATAGCCGGTCACGGGCCATCCGTCGCAATCGCGCCGTCGGACACGCCGGGTTACCAGTTCGCCTCCTCGTCCTCCAGGGCCAGCCCCAGCCCGCCCGGGTCAGGGCCATCGGGGCCATCGGTATCCGTGCCGCCGCGGCCCGCGCCACCGGTGTCATGATCAGCTGCCGCGAGCTCCTCACGCACGACCCGCGAAGCCAACTGCGCCGAGTAGCCACGTCGAGCCAGCAGAGCCAGCAGTCGCCGGGCCCGCACCGGCGCGGGCAGCCCGCGCATCGCCGCGGACCGACGCCGCACCAGATCTCGGGCGACGTCCTCCTCCTCCGCGTCGCCCACGGCCTCGGTCGCGACCTGCACGACGTCGGCATCCACTCCACGGCGCCGAAGCTCCGCCGCCAGCGCCTGACGCCCCAGACCACGATGAGTGCGCGCGGAGGAGACGTAGGCCGCGGCGAAAGCGCTGTCGTCCACCAGGCCGACCGCGGTCAGCCGGTCCAGCACTGTCTCCGCGACGTCGTCCACCACACCGCGGCGGCGCAGGGTCGTGGCGAGCTCGGCCCGACTTCGTGCACGGGTGGCGAGCTGACGCAGGCAGATCTCCCGCGCCACCGCCACCGGGTCGACGGCTCGGCCACCGCTGTCAGCCGGATCACGCCCGGCGACACCAGCGGAGGTCGGGCCACGTTCGGCGTCCTGCCGACCCGTACGCATCCGCTAGAGGTCGACGGGGACCGGCGCCGCGACCGCGGCTTCGGCCTCAAGCGTCGGAATGATGCCCAGCTTTTCCTTGATCTTCTTTTCGACCTCGTTGGCCAGGTCGGGGTTGTCCCGCATGAAGGAGCGGGCGTTCTCCTTGCCCTGACCGAGCTGGTCGCCGTCATAGGTGTACCAGGCACCGGACTTGCGAATGATGCCATGCTCGACACCCATATCGATAAGGGAGCCCTCACGGCTGATTCCACCGCCGTACACGATGTCGAACTCCGCCGTACGGAAAGGCGGGGCAACCTTGTTCTTCACGACCTTCACCCGGGTGCGGTTACCCACCGCCTCGGCACCGTCCTTGAGAGTTTCGATCCGGCGGACGTCCAGCCGCACCGAGGCGTAGAACTTCAGCGCCTTTCCACCGGTCGTCGTCTCCGGCGAGCCGAACATGACCCCGATCTTCTCCCGCAGCTGGTTGATGAAGATGGCGGTGGTGCCGGAGTTCGCCAGCGCCCCCGTCATCTTGCGCAGCGCCTGCGACATCAGCCGGGCCTGCAGCCCGACATGACTGTCGCCCATCTCGCCTTCGATCTCGGCGCGTGGCACGAGCGCGGCCACCGAGTCGATGACGATGATGTCCAGCGCGCCGGAGCGGACCAGCATGTCCGCGATCTCCAGAGCCTGCTCACCGGTGTCGGGCTGGGAGACGAGCAGCGCCTCCGTGTCCACCCCGAGCTTCCCGGCGTACTCCGGATCGAGCGCGTGCTCGGCGTCGATGAACGCCGCGATGCCCCCCATCGCCTGCGCGTTGGCCACCGCGTGCAGGGCGACCGTCGTCTTTCCCGAGGACTCCGGGCCGTACACCTCGATGATGCGCCCGCGAGGGAGCCCGCCGATGCCCAGCGCTACGTCCAGCGCGATGGACCCGGTGGGGATGACCTGGATCGGCAGCCGGGTCTCGTCCCCCAACCGCATGACAGATCCCTTGCCGAACGCCTTGTCGATCTGTGCGAGGGCGTTCTCCAACGCCTTCTCACGGTCAAGTCCTGCCGCCATCGGAGTAACTCCATGCTGAGGTCGTCGATTCTTGGCCACGGGACTGACGCTAGGCCCTGGGTCCGACAGTTTCGAGGGCCGGGACTGATCTGTGGACAAGTTGGCGCATGGGCACAACATACCCGAACAGGAGTTCGATAGCGGAGCGACACGCCGCCGGGGACCCCCTCAGCGCTCCCGGGCGGGCACGTCGAACTCCTCGCACACAGCCCGCCACACGACCCGGGCGTCATCCCCGCGAGCCAGCGCGGACTCCACCGTGGCGCCGAGACCGGCCAGCACATGATCGCGAGCGAATGACTCCGCGTAGCTCGATCCGAACTGTGTGTTCATTCTTGCCCAGAACTCGGTCAGCCGCACCCGTCCAGTGTGCACCGTGGCGCACCGAACGTCGGGACGGGGCGTCGCCGACGTTCGACCCGGCCGACGAAAACTGTCGGAGCCCCGTCGCAGACTGGACGGCATGCTGGATGACATGGCCGCCGACCCGCTCGCGCCGTTCTCCGCACCGACGCGGGCGTGGTTCCAGGCCGCCTTCGCCGCGCCGACCCCGGCCCAGCGCGGTGCCTGGGAGGCCATCCGCGGCGGCGGTAACACGCTCGTCGTCGCGCCGACCGGCTCCGGGAAGACACTCGCGGCCTTCCTGTGGTCGCTGGACGCGATCGCCCGCTCGCAGGCACCGCCGGAGCGGACCCGGCGCTGCCGGGTGCTCTACATCAGCCCGTTGAAGGCGCTCGCCGTCGACGTGCAGCGCAACCTGCGCGCCCCACTCGCCGGGATGCGGACGGCGGCGCAGCGTCTGGGCCTGCCCCAACCCGAGGTGGACGTCGCCATTCGCTCGGGCGACACCCCGGCCACCGAACGACGCGGTTTTCTCACCCGTCCGCCCGACGTGCTCATCACGACGCCCGAGTCGCTGTTCCTGATCCTCACCAGCGCCGCCCGCGAGTCGCTGCGCGGGGTGCGCACGGTGATCGTCGACGAGGTCCACGCGGTGGCCGGCACCAAACGCGGTGCGCATCTGGCGGTGAGCCTGGAGCGGCTCGACGCACTGCTCGACGAACCGGCGCAGCGGGTCGGCCTGTCGGCGACGGTACGCCCGATCGACGAGGTCGCCCGGTACCTCGGTGGGAGTGCGCCGGTGGGCGTCGTGCGCCCACCGGCGGCGAAGACCCTCGAGATCGAGGTCGTCGTCCCGGTGGAGGACATGACGAACCTCGGTGGGCCACCCGCCGAGGTCGACGCCGGCGGCTCCGCCGCGGCGGAGCCCACCCGGGCGTCCATCTGGCCGGCGGTCGAGGAGCGGGTCCTTGACCTGGTCCTGGCGCACGCGTCGACGATCGTGTTCGTGAACTCCCGGCGCCTGGCGGAACGGCTGTGCGCCAGACTCAACGAGCGCTACGCGGATCGGTTGGCGGCGGCGGGCCCCGTTCCCGGGCCGCTCGACGCGGATTCCGACGATCCCCTCGGTGGCCCTGCCGCCTTTGGTGACCTTGCCACCCGCGGCGCAGGCCCGCCGGGTGGGCTGCCGGCCGAGATGATGGGCGCTGCCGGGCTTGCCCGCGTCGACCCGGCCTGGCCGGAGGTGGCCCGTGCCCATCACGGCAGTGTCAGCCGCGAGCAGCGGCAGCTGATCGAGGAGGACCTCAAGGCCGGCCGGCTGCCCGCGGTGGTGGCCACGTCCAGCCTGGAACTCGGCATCGACATGGGCGCGGTCGATCTCGTCGTCCAGATCGGGTCACCGCCGAGCGTCGCCGCCGGCATGCAGCGGGTCGGCCGCGCCGGGCATCAGGTCGACGCGCCAAGCGTCGGCGTGGTGCTCCCCCGCCACCGTGGTGACCTGCTCGAATGCGCGGTCGTCGCGGAGCGGATGCGGGCCGGGGAGATCGAGCGGCTGCGCTGTCCGCGTAACCCGCTGGACGTGCTCGCCCAGCAGATCGTGGCGATGACGGCGATGGAGGACTGGTCCGTCGACGATCTCGGCGCGCTGGTGCGGCGGACGTTCACGTTCGCCTCCCTGCCGGCCTCGGTGCTGGAGGGAGTGTTCGACATGCTGGCCGGGCGCTATCCGTCCGACGACTTCGCGGAACTGCGACCCCGGATCGTCTGGGACCGGACCACCGGCCTGCTACATGGTCGGCCCGGCGCGCAACGGCTCGCGGTGACCAGCGGCGGCACCATCCCCGACCGCGGCATGTTCGGCGTGTTCCTGGTCGGGGAGAAGAGCAGCCGGGTCGGCGAGCTCGACGAGGAGATGGTCTACGAGTCCCGCGTCGGTGACGTGGTGCTGCTCGGCTCGTCCAGTTGGCGGATCGAGGAGATCACCGCCGATCGGGTGCTGGTCACGCCGGCCCCGGGCCGGCCAGGCCGGCTGCCGTTCTGGCACGGCGACACGCCCGGGCGTCCGGCGGAGCTCGGCCAGGAACTCGGCGCGTTCCTGCGCGAGCTCGGCCAGCTCGACGCCACCGCGGCCGACGCCCGGCTGCGCGCCGCGGGGCTCGACGCCTGGGCCGCCGCGAACCTGCTGCGTTACCTCGACGAACAGCGCGCCGTCACCGGCCATCTCAGCGATGACCGCACGATCGTGGTCGAACGTTTCCGCGACGAACTCGGTGACTGGCGACTCGCCGTGCATTCGCCGTTCGGCGCGCCGGTGAACGCGCCGTGGGCACTCGCGCTCGGCGCCCGGCTGCGCGAGCAGTACGGCACCGAGGTGCAGATCATGCACACCGACGACGGCATCGTCGCGCGTATCCCGGACGGTGCGCAGGAACCCGGCGCCGAGCTCGCCGTGTTCGACCCCGACGAGATCGACGCGATCGTGCGAGCCGAGATCGGCGGCAGCGCCCTGTTCGCCAGCCGCTTTCGCGAATGCGCCGGTCGGGCGCTGCTGCTGCCGCGGCGCACCCCCGGGCGGCGCACACCACTGTGGCAACAGCGCCAGCGCAGCGCGCAACTGCTGTCGGTGGCGGCGACGTTCGGTGACTTTCCGATCGTGCTGGAAACGATGCGGGAGTGCTTACAGGACGTGTTCGACACCCCGGCCCTGGTCGATCTGATGCGCAGGATCGCGGGCCGCTCGCTGCGGGTCGTCGAGGTGGCGACGCCGACGCCGTCCCCGTTCGCCGGCGCGCTGCTGTTCGGCTATGTCGCCGCGTTCATGTACGACGGGGACGCCCCGCTGGCCGAACGGCGCGCCCAGGTTCTCTCGCTGGACAGTTCGCTGCTCGCCGAACTGCTCGGCGAGGCCGACCTGCGTGAGCTCATCGACCCGGCCGCGCTCGCCCAGGTGGAGGCCGACCTGAGCCGGCGCAGCCCCGAGCGCCACGCCCGCGACGCCGAGGGCGTCGCCGACCTGCTGCGCCTGGTCGGCGATCTGACCCTCGAGGAGGCTGTCGCCCGCGGCGCGACGCCGCGGTGGCTCGCCGAACTCGAACACGCCCGGCGCGTTCTGCGCGTGCGCATCGCCGGCGAGGAACGCTTCGTCCCGGTCGAGGACGCCGGGCGACTCCGCGACGCGCTCGGGGTCGCCCTGCCGATGGGCGTGCCCGACGCCTTCACCGCACCGGTCGAGGATCCCCTCGGCGATCTGCTGTCCCGCTACGCCCGCACCCACGGGCCGTTCGACGCCACCGAACCCGCCCGCCGTCTGGGCCTGGGCGTCGCCGTTGTCACCACGGTGCTGGACGCGCTGACCGCCCGCGGCCGGCTGGTGCGCGGCGAGCTGCATCCCGCCCGCGCGGGCGAGCAGTGGTGCGACACGGAGGTACTGCGGATGCTGCGTCGGCGCAGCCTCGCCGCGCTGCGACGGGAGATCGAACCGACCCCGGTCCGCGCGCTCGGTGCGTTCCTGCCCGCCTGGCACGGCATCTCCGGGGCCGGGCAGCGGGCCGCCCGCGGTGTCGACGGTGTGCTGCAGGCCATCGAACAGTTGCAGGGTGCGCTCATCCCGGCCAGTGCCTGGGAGCGGCTGGTGCTGCCAGCGCGGGTGCGTGACTACTCTCCGGCCCTGCTCGACGAGCTGTGCTCGGCCGGCGAGGTGCACTGGGCCGGTGCCGGTGGCCTGCCCGGCGGGGATGGCTGGCTCACCCTGGTCACCGCCGACGCCGCGCCGCTGCTGCTGCCCGCACCCGACCCGGACGCCGCGAGCAGCCCGCTGCACCTCGCGCTCCTGGACACGCTGAGCGATGGATCGGCGCTGTTCATGCGTGCGCTGTCCGACCGGGTCGGGTCGCTGGACGACGCCGCGCTCACCGAAGCACTGTGGGATCTGGTCTGGGCTGGTCAGATCACCAATGACACGCTGGCACCGCTGCGCGTGCTGCTCTCCGCCGGCCGTGGGTCCACCGGTGGCGCCGGGCCCGGCGCGGCTCGCGCTCGGCGGGCGCCGGGGGTCCGTCCGGCGCGTTACGGTCGACCGGCGCTGCCACGACGCACCGGGCCGCCGACCGCGGCCGGTCGATGGTCGACGCTGCCAGCCCGCGACGACGACCCCACCCGGCGGGCCCACGCCCAGGCCGAGGCGCTGCTCGAACGGCACGGCATCGTCACCCGCGGGGCGGTCACCGCGGAACATCCACCGGGTGGCTTCGCCGCGGTCTACCGGGTGCTCAGCGCGTTCGAGGACGCCGGACGGGCGCGGCGCGGGTACTTCGTCGAATCGCTCGGCGCCGCGCAGTTCGCCGTGCCCGGCGCGGTCGACCGGCTGCGGGCGATCGCGGCGACCCAGCGCGACGACGCCGACGCCCCGGCCTGGGCACCCGGGCCGGGCCGTCGGGACCCGCAGGGCGCCACGTCCGACGGGGTCGTGCTGGCCGCGACCGACCCGGCGAACCCGTTCGGCGCGGCATTGCCCTGGCCGGACCGGCCGACCGTCGGGCCCGACCTGCCCGCCGGGCACCGGCCGGGCCGCAAGGCCGGCGCGCTGGTGGTGCTGGTCGAGGGCCACCTCGTCCTCTACGTCGAACGCGGTGGACGTTCCCTGCTGACCTGGACGACCGACGACCAGCTCACCGACCGGGCCGCCGGCGCGCTGGCCCGGGCGGTCGTCGACGGGGCCCTGGGCGCCCTGCATGTCGAGAAGTCCGATGGGGCTGCCGTCACGGGTAGCCCCATCGGCGTCGCGCTGACCCGGGCCGGATTCGCGCTGACCCCACGCGGGCTGCGTCTGCGCAGGTGAACGAGCCGGCTGTCGTCTCCACCTGGGACCGGCGGGTGCGGGCCCTCACAGTCGGCCTGGTCGCGATCATCACGCTGGTCGCGTTCGAGGCGCTCGCCGTGGTCACGGTCCTGCCCGAGGTCGCCACCGACCTGCACGGCTTCGCGCTGTACGGCTGGGCCACCAGCGCGTTCTTCCTCGGCACGACGATCGGCATCGTGCTGGCCGGCGGTGACACCGATCAGGCCGGCCCCGCCCGACCGTTCACCGTCGGCCTGGTGTGTTTCGTGATCGGGCTGCTGATCGCCGCGGTGGCGCCGACGATGCCGGTACTGGTCGCCGCCCGGGCCCTCCAGGGCGCCGGAGGTGGCACGATCCCCGCCGTGGCCTACGCCGCCATCGGCCGGGCCTATCCCCACGAGCTGCGTCCTCGGGTCTTCGCCGTGCTGTCCACGGCGTGGGTGGTGCCGGGGCTCGGCGGTCCGGCGCTGTCCAGCCTGATCGCCGAACACCTTGGCTGGCGGTGGGTCTTCGGCGGCCTGCTTCCGCTCACCATCGTCTTCGGCCTCATCCCGCTGCGCGCGCTTCGGGCGTTGCCCGCCGTCACCCGGGCAGACGGCGCCGAGGGGCACAGCTCCGCTGTCTCGGGCGGCGGTGGCGGGCTGACGGTGGCGGCGGTACGGGTCACCCTCGGCGCCGGACTGGTGCTCGCCGCGTTGACCAGCCGGTCGCTACTGGGACTGCCGTCGCTGGTGGCGGGACTGGTCTGCGCGGGCGGGCCACTGCGGCGGCTGCTCCCGGCCGGCACGCTGCGGATGCGTCCAGGCGTCCCGGCCGCCGTGGCCAGCAGGGGCTTGCTGACCTGTGCCTTCTTCGGGGCGGATCCGTTCGTACCGCTGTCGTTCACCGCGGTGCGCCATGAATCGACCATGGTCGCGGGCATCGCCGTGTCCGGCGCGACCCTGTGCTGGGCCGCCGGGTCCTGGACCCAGGCGCGCCTCGCCGGACGAGTGCAGATGCGCAGCGTCGTCACCGCCGGGCTGGTCCTCGTCGCCGTCGGGACCGGGGGGTTCGCCACGGTGCTGCTCGAGGGGGTGCCGCTGGCCGTCCCGGTCGCCTGTTGGGGCGTGGCCGGCTACGGTATCGGCCTGTCGTACTCGACGATCGTGACGCTGGTCCTCGCGCTGACCCCACCGCAGCGTCAGGGCGAGGCCAGCATGGCGGTCTCACTCACCGACAACCTGGGCACGGCGTTCGGCGCGGGACTCGGCGGCGTGGCGGTGGCCGCGAGTCAGGCCACAGGCGGGGCGCCGACCGCCGGGCTCGCCGCCACCTTCGCCCTGACCGTGTCACTTGGCCTGGTGGGTGCGCTGCTGGTCGCCCGCAGACTTCCGGAGGACGGACATGCCGGAGGGTGACACCGTGTGGCGGGCAGCGCGGCGGATGGACGCGGTGCTCGCCGGCGAGACAGTGCTGCGCAGCGACCTGCGAGTACCAGCGCTTGCCACCGCGGACCTGTCCGGACAGCGGATCAGCGGCGTCACCGCACGCGGCAAACATCTGCTGACCAGGTTCGACGGTGGGCTGAGCCTGCACACGCACTTTCGGATGGAGGGCAGCTGGCACCTCTACCCACCGGGGGCACGGTGGACCGGCGGGCCGGACTGGCAGGTTCGCGTCGTGCTCGTCACCGCGCGACAGGTCGCGGTCGGTTATCGGCTGGCCATCGTCGAACTGCTACCCAGCAACCGTGAAGACGAGGCGGTCGGCCATCTGGGGCCGGATCTCCTCGGCCCCGACTGGGATCTCGAGGCGGCTCTCACCCGGCTGCGGGCCCGTCCACGGCGCTGCATCGGCGCCGCGTTGCTGGACCAGCGCAACCTGGCAGGTCTGGGCAACATCTGGCGGACCGAAGCCTGTTTCGTCGCTGGCGTCTCGCCATGGACGGCTGTGCAGGACGTACCCGACCTCGCCGGGCTCATCCGCCGAGCCCAGATGATGATCTCCGCTGGTGCTCGGGGCGGCCATCAGACGACGACCGGGTCCCCACGTGCGGGGCAGGAACACTGGGTCTACGGCCGGGCGGGACGGCCCTGCCGGCGGTGCGCAACCCGCATCCTCGTCGCCGACAGCACGGACGGGGACGACGAAGGGGACGGTCACCTGGCCGATGGCGATGGCGGCGGGCCCGGGCGCGGCCACGGCGAAGGTCGCCGAACCACGTGGTGCCCGCACTGCCAGCCATCTGGTACTCGCTATACGCAACGTGCGCCGATCAGCCCGACGGGGGCGGGACGTGAGCTCCGGGCGAACACGGGTTCCGCAGGGATCAGTTTCGGGAGAAGGAGATCAGGCGGGCCCGGCCACGGGTGAACGCGCCCTCGGCCGCCTTCAGGCTGATTTCAAGATCTGCGGCGGCTTCCCGGGTGCTCATTCCCGCCGCACGCGCCATGATCACCTGACGTTCCCGGCCGCGCAACGTGCCGGCTCGAGCCAACAACCAGCGCGCCTCGGCCCGGTCGCAGACCGCGTCGTCCGGCGCCGGCTCCCACGGCTGCAGATACCCACGGACCACGGCCCGCTCGGCCCGCTGCCGGGCCCGGTGATGGTCGACGCACAACCGCAACACGGTGGTCGTCAGGAACTGACCAACCCGACTTGCATCAAGATCACGAAATCCCGCGGCGCGAATGAACGCCTCGTGCACGCAGTCCTCCGCGTCCGCCTTGCTGGGCAGTCGACGGCGGGCGATGTGGATCAGCCGCTCCCGGTGCGGGAGAATCAGCGACCAACGCTGCTCGCTGTAGGGCCGGTCCAGCTCGGCGACGCCTGCGCCGACCACGGAACCGACCGAGGGAATCTCCTCGGTTGGGCATGTCACGGTAAGTCCACCTCTGACCTGCTAGGACCGCGCCACCCCCCAGCGCCCTACGGGCCGATCCGGTACGCGCCAGTACCGGGGACCGCAACGCGCC
Source organism: Frankia umida (assembly GCF_023242945.1). Lineage (NCBI taxonomy): Bacteria > Bacillati > Actinomycetota > Actinomycetes > Frankiales > Frankiaceae > Frankia > Frankia umida. The sequence continues at coordinate 147,379 of NZ_JALKFT010000008.1, read as the reverse complement.
TTGGTCTTGTGTGCCTGCTGTGTGCCAGACAGCGAGCCTTGGACAAGCCGGACATTACACATCCACTCCTGGGCAGGCCAGTGCCGTCCGACCTAACCCGCTCGCAGACAAGCACAACACTTACGCACAGTGCACACGACAGGGGCGGATCTGTTGGCTTTGCAGCGACCTAACGCCACCAAACGGCGATAAAACGCCTCGCGGACCGGCCAGATGGTTGTCCGGCCCCCCACATGACCTATGACGGATTGCCATGTACTACTCTCCGTAATCAATGAACCGGGCGTAAACGTGACGATCTCTCCCCCGTAAGTGCCACCCAGTTGGATAGCTGACACTGTGGGGGACGCCCTGTCCGCCGTACTGGCCCGAGCAGCCCTCAACCGGCCAGCGAACGCAGCGCACCCGCGTACTCGCGCAGCAGTTCGGTGTCGGCGTGCAGGCGCGCCAGATCCGCCGTGGTGGGAGCCGAGCCACCGACCACGTCGACGGCGGCCACCAGCAGATCGTCGAGCCCGGCGGCCGACGCCACCATCGCGGCGGCCAGCTCGTCGTGGGTGCGGACGAGCCCGGCTCGCCGCTGCGGATCGGTTATCGCCCGCATCGCCGTCTCACATGCCACCATCCGCCCCGCCCCGAGCCGCAGGCCGTCCACCACCTCGACCGCGCCGGTCACCGCACCTCGCAGCAGACCGCCGGACGGGCCGGCCGAGTCGCCCAGCGAGCGGGCGAGTGCGACCAGAGCGCCCAGCGCCGCCTCGCCTCGGCGCAGCGGCGCCGCGGCAGCGGATCCGCGCAGCGCCCACGGGCTCGGCGCGTTCGCGCCCGGCAGACGCAGCGCCGCGTCATCGCGATGCAGCTCCGCGAGTTCCCGACCACCAAGCCCGGCTCGGGCGAGGGCCGCCACGCCCAGCAGGAGCCACTCCCAGCCACCGAGCACCGCACCCACCGGCGAGAGCGCCGCGAGGGCACTCCATCCTGTCGTGGTCACCGCCACCCACCGTCCCACCCAGCGCCGCCCCCGCACCTCACGGCGCTGGACCCGGCGCAACGAGCGGCGTTCCACCTCCGCACCGACCCAGTCCGGTAACGCGGGCACGGCCGCCGCGGCGGCGGTGTCGAAACGGCGGCTGCGGCTAGGACCGTCCATCGCCGGCCGGCCCCTCCCCCGCCGTGGGATCACCCTTGGTCAGCGACGGCGGCACCGGCGCTTCCCCCTCGGCGCCGGCCGTGAGCGCACCACGCAGCTCGGCGAGGCGGGTCTGCGCACGCGCGTCCAGCGTCGCCCGACGCACCTCGACCATGCGGGCCTCGGTGCCTCGCGAGGCAAGCTCGTGGCGGCCGAGCGCCACCGCGTAGCGATGCTCGACCTTGTCCCGGATCTCGGCGAGGGTCGGTGTGTCACTGGCGGGCGCGAGGGTCGACATCCCCTCCATCGCCCGGGTCATCTGCTCCTGCATGGCGGCATGCTCGATCTGGGTCAGCAGCCGGGATCGTTCGGTCAGATGCCGCCGCATCCGCACCTCGTTGTCCTCCACCGCTGTGCGGGCCTGGGCCGCGGAGGCCACCGCCTGCCGGTGCAGGTTCCGCAGATCCTCCAGCGACGACTCCGCGGTGAGCAGCTGGCTGGCGAAGGCCTGTGCGGTCTCCTCGTAGCTGGTCGCACCAGCTAGATCACCGGCGGCGCTGGCCCGATCGGCCAGCAGCAACGCCGAACGCGCCGACTCGGTGAGGTTCGTGACCTCATCCGCCTGACGGGCCATCTGCATCTCAAGCTGGCGTTGGTTACCCAGCACCAGGGCGGCCTGCTGGATCAGCGCCTCATGCTGACGGCGTGCGTCCTCGATAGCCTGGTCGATCTGGACTCGCGGATCCGCTCGCTCGTCAAACTTCCGGTTCGCTGACGCGGACAGGTAGCGGGCAATCCTGCGAACCACATTCGCCATACATCGATCGTCGCACGAGCCGGCCCGGTCGGCGGCTCCACCGTGGAGGCAATCGAGTCGGCCTCACGTCAGACCGGCGGACTCAGCGTCGTACGACCGCGGCCCGCGCAGATCAGGCAGGGCCGGCACGCCGGAACGAACCCACCGCGTGCGGTCGCGAACACCACGAGCTGCTCGCCGAGCCCGTTACAGCCCTTGCACACCTGGATGGGCCGATGCCCGGGCTCGACGTCCTCCTCCTCGGGTCGTGAGGCGGTGCTCACGTCACCTACTCTCTCTGGCCTTCTCGCCGCAGTGCCTGTAACCGGGGACAGTGGCAGATCCACGGGCCAGCCGCCACTGCGCTACCCCTTCCGGGCCAGCACGCGCCCGGGTCAGACCATGGCCTGGAACATCCAGTGCTGCTGCTCGAGATCACGCACGATGCCAATGATCAGATCCTGGGTGACCGGATCGGGTTGCCCGGTGATGTCCATTCTTGTCCGCATCCTGGTCACGGTCGCGGCGAGGACCTCCGTCACCAGCCGCAGCACCTTCTCATCCGCGACGTAGCCGACCTCGACGCCGGGCAGATGGGTGCCGCGGGCGACGGTCGCCGACTGGCCATCCGGATTGATCCCGATCGCCACGGCCCGTTCGGCGACGTCATCGGCGTAGCGTCGGGCCAGCGTGACCACTTCGTCGAGCTGAAGGTGCACGCTACGAAATGTCCGGCCCGTCACGTTCCAGTGCAGCTGTTTGGCGAACAGGCTCAGGTCGATCAGATCGACCAGAGCGCCCTGCAGCGCCTCGCCGGCAACGATGCCAGCCTCGTCGGACAGTGGGCTTCGGATTGCGCTCATGGCTCGGTGGCCCCCCTCGCTCTCAGGCGTTCGTCTGCATACACAGACGTGCCCGGGATCGAGGTGCGTAAGCCGACGGTCAGGCCGCCCGTTCCACCACTGTCGGACGGGCCGGTACTACCACCGTGGCACCGCCCACTGTCGCGCCGACCGCGAGCTCGGCGAGCTCCAGGTCCTCGCTGACCTCACGCAGCAGGTCGGCGAGCCGGACCCCGAGTGCCTCGCAGATCGCCGCGAGCAGCTCGGAGCTCGCTTCCTTCTGGCCGCGTTCGACCTCGGACAGGTAGCCGAGCGACACTCGGGCCGCCGACGACACCTCCCGAAGCGTGCGGTGCTGATCCTGACGGCGGCGGCGCAACGCCTCGCCGATCATGCGTCGGAGCAGGACCATCGAGCCTCCTCCTTCGTCCGCGGGATGCGTTCACCGTATACCCACCACCACGGCCCTCGGGCCGTCGTTGATGGGACTGTAACTGTGTAAGCACCTCGGGTCCGGCGATTACTCCCGTGTCTCGTCGAGAGTCCATCACCGAGCGCGTTCAGACTGCCACATCCGACCCCACGGTCAACGTCCGACGGAGCAGATCCAGCGCGGACACGACAGCGAACATCCGTACCCGGGCCCGATCACCGGGCAGCCGCACCAGCCGGGTGATCACACCCCGCGGGCCGGCGAGACCAAGATGCACCGTCCCCGGCGGATGCCCCTGCGCGCTGCCCGGGCCGGCCACTCCGGTCGTCGACAGACCGTAGTCCGCACCCAGCCGGTCGCGGACCCCGGTAGCCATCGCGGCCGCCGTCTCCGCCGATACCGGCCCCCGTGTCGCGAGCACATCGGCATCCACACCCAGCACCGATGCCTTCACCTGCGTCGCGTAGGACACCACGCCCCCGCGGAACACCGCACTCGAACCCGGCACCTCGGTCAACCGGCCGGCGAGCAGTCCACCGGTGATCGACTCGGCCACCGCGAGCGTCGCCGAGCGCGCGCCGAGCAGGGCAAGGACGACGCCCTCCAGCGTGTCGTCGTCGCTGCCGTACACCCCGTCCCCCAGCGCTGCCCGGGCCGCCGTCTCCACCGGAGCGATCAACACGTCGGCCTCGGCCCGATCCCGCGCGCGGGCCGTGATCCGGACCCGGGTCTGCCCCTCGCTGGCCAGGAAGGCGATCCGCGGATTGCCGATCGGAGCGAGCCGATCGACCGCCTCGGCCAGCGCCTGGGCCACGGAGGACTCCCACATGCCCGCGGTGCGCAGCACCCGGTGCACGACCACCGCCGGCTGGCCGGCCCGGCGAAGCAGATCCGGCAGGACACTCGCGGTGAACATCGCCGTCATCTCGAACGGCACGCCCGGCATCGCGTAGACAACGCCGGCGCCGATCTCCATCCGCACACCGGGCGCGGTCCCCGCGAGGTTCGGCAGCGGCTCCGCACCGACCGGCAGTTCAGCCTGACGGAAGTTCATACTCGGCAGCGCGTCGCCGCGGCCCTGGCGCTCGTAGCGACGGGCCAACTCGTCGGCGAGGGCCTCCACCCGGCGCACCTCGACTCCACCCGCCGCGGCGGCGACGCCCTCGCGGGTCAGGTCATCCTGGGTGGGTCCGAGGCCACCGGTGATCAGCACGGTGTCCGCGCGGTCCAACGCCGAACGGATCGCGGCGGCGATCGTCCCCACGTCGTCACCGACGACCACCGACCGTTCGAGGGTCACCCCGACATCGGCGAGCTGGCCACCGAGCCAGGCGGCGTTGCCGTTGACAATGTCGCCGTAGAGCAGCTCATCGCCGACGGCCAGCAGTTCAGCACGCATCGGCATACCCCTCGCGGTCCGTGGGAGTCTCCCCGTGCGGCTGCCGCGGCAGCCGTTGGGCCGCGGCCTGCCGGCGCAGGGCCAGCGCCCGGTAGACATAGTCGACCCCGGTCGCCACCGCCACGATCACTCCGGCCGCGAGAATCACCGCACGGCTGGTCGCCGCCACCCCCGACAGCGGCAGCACGTACAACCCGATCGCGACGTTGAGCAGCAGGGTCTTCGCCTTGCCACCTCGGCTGGCGGCGATCACTCCGAATCGGATGACCCACAGCCGCAGGAGGGTCACGCCGATCTCCCGCACCAGAATCGCCACTGTGACCACCCAGGGAAGTTCACCCAGCGCGGACAGTGAGATCAGCGCGGCTCCGGTCAGCGCCTTGTCTGCGATCGGATCGACAAGGATGCCGAAATCGGTCACGAGATGCCAGCGGCGGGCGATCAGCCCGTCGATCTGGTCCGTGATCGCGGCCACGGCGTAGGCCGCGAACGCCGCGTACCGCCAGCTGTCGCTGTCCGGCCCGGCGAGCAGGAACGCGACGAAAACCGGCACCAGCACCAGACGTGACACCGTGAGCACATTGGCCACGTTGAGCACCGGAACACCGTCGGGAGTGGCTGTCACGTCTCGACGGCCGCGACGGCGCCGCGCGGCGCCCGGTCGAGCACCGCCTCGAACTCGGCGATCAGATCCACGCCTTCGGTCGCCACCACCCGCGCCTCCACCAGATCACCGACCCGCACCGGATCCTGTCGCGCCGGACCGGACAGGCGCACGACACACGCCCCATCGACCTCGGGCTGCTGGTGGCCGGCGCAGCCATGGGCCAGCCCATCCGTGACCTCCTCGACGAGCACCTGGACCCGTTGCCCGAGGCGCCCGGCCGCGCGATCCGCGGTCAGCTGCTCGACGAGATCGGTGATCCGCACCCGGCGACGCTCGATCTCCTCGGCCTCGATCTTCCCTGGCAGATCGACCGCTTCGGTACCGTCCTCATCCGAGTAGCCGAACACGCCGACCGCGTCCAGCTCCGCCTCGACGAGAAACTCGGCGAGAACATCCACGTCGGCCTCGGTCTCGCCGGGAAAGCCCACGATGACGTTGGATCGCGCCCCGAGTTCCGGGTTCAACGCACGGCCGCGGCGAAGCAGGTCAAGGAAGTGCTCGGCGCCACCGAAGCGTCGCATGCGGCGCAGCACACCCGGACTCGCGTGCTGAAACGACAGGTCCAGGTACGGCGCCAGACCCGGGGTGGTCAGCAGCACCTCCATCAGCGACGGTCGCAGCTCCGCTGGCTGGAGGTACACCGTTCGCACCCGCACGATGCCCGGCAGCGCCGCGAGCCGCGGCAGCAGCCCCTCCAGCGCACGCAGATCACCGAGATCCTTGCCGTAGGACGTCGAGTTCTCGCTGACCAGCACCAGCTCACGCACCCCCTCGCCGGAGAGCCATTCCGCCTCGGCAAGCACATCCTGCGCTGGCCGCGACACATGCGAGCCACGGAACGACGGGATGGCGCAGAACGCGCATCGCCGATCGCATCCGCTGGAGATCTTCAAGGCCGCGACCGGACCTGTCGTCAATCGGCGACGCTCCACGGCCACCTGCGTCACAGCGCCATGCCCGGGCACGTGAACCGCGGCGGCGGATCGATCCACCGGAGTGATCGGCAGCAGACTCCGGCGGTCACGCGGCCGGTGGGCCGGCACCTCGGCGCCCGCCAGGACCGCGTCCAGGTGCTGGCCGATGCGCGGGTACGCGTCGAAACCGAGCACCGCATCAGCCTCGGGAAGGCTCGCCGCGAGATCACCGCCATACCGCTCGGCCAGGCATCCGACAGCCACAACCGCTCGCGGTCCGTCGATGCCTTCCTGACCGCGCAGATCGTCAGCGGCAAGCAGAGCGTCGATCGAATCCTTCTTCGCGGCGTCGACAAAACCGCAGGTGTTCACCAGCACGGCGTCGGCGTCGGCGGCCTCGTCGACCAGCTGCCACCCCTGAGTGGCAAGGCGGGCCGCCAGCTCCTCCGAATCCACCTCGTTACGGGCGCAACCGAGCGTGATCAGAGCTACCCGGCGAGATGCACGTGTGGACACGAGGTCAGGCTACCGGGGCAGCGGCGACCGGCGCCGCACCAGCCCGACATGGCCGACAGCGACAGCCTCGCCACGCGCTCTCGATTCACTTGATCCTCGGCACCCGGCGCCGCCGCGGCGCGGCATCTGGCACAGGGCTGCATCGATCCGTCTCTCCTTTCGATCATCATCGGTATGCCCGTGGGATCCGGCAGTGAGCCCCGCCCGGCCCGGCCGGACAGCCCCATCCCCTCGATCGCTCTTATGTTCGAATACATGACGCCACGTGCGACTGCGGATGTCAAGGCCGCGATGCCCAACCACATCTGCCCAGCTTGCGGGCATGGATCCTCGAATGCGTCCACAACCGACCAGCCCCCCGAAATCGAAGACACGTTCGATAATATTCGCTCACACGGTCGAAAAAGCGGCTCGACTGTGGGAGAGTGGTTCTCGTCAGCACCTCACACGCTCCTCACCCCTGAACCGGTGATGACCATGACAGCAGCATCTTCATCCCGTCCGAGTTCGCCTCTGCCCTCCCCCGCCCCGGCCGACTTCGACGCGGAACAGGTTCCGCTGAAGGTGCTGGAGGAGACGATCTGCCGTTGGTCGACGCGCCTGGCGGCCGCCAGCTGCACGTGGCTCCTGACCATCGCCGCCTTCGACCGCAGGCAGGGCTGGTCCGGCGCGGGAATCTCCTCATGTGCCCACTGGCTGGCTCTGCGCTGTGGGCTGGAGCTGCGTACCGCGCGCGAGCAGCTCGCCACCGCCCATGCGATGGCGAGGCTTCCCGCCATCCGGGCCGCCCTGGCCTGTGGCGAGCTGTCCTATTCAAAGGTCCGTGCCATCACGCGAGTCGCACGTTCCGAGAACGAAGCGGAGTGGCTTGAGCTCGCCCGGAGCCTGACGGCAGGCCAGTTGGAACAGCGTGTCAGCCGCCGCCGGCAACAGAACGCCGATCCCGCGAAGCTGCGCGCCGCTCGCGCCGTGGCGATACGAACGAACAGCGACGGCTCGGTGCGGCTGGTCGCGACCTTGCCGCCGGACGACGCGGCGATTCTGCTCGCCGCCCTCGATGCGGCGCGATCGAGTCTCGAGGCCGGGCGAAACGACCCCGCTTCGAACGGCGCGCCCGGAGATGGCGAGGTTGCCCATGCACCCCGTGGCCAGAGCCGCGACGCGGATGCCCTCATCGCGCTCGCCGAGGCGTTCCTGCATCATCAGGCGCCGAAGCTCCAGAACTCGCCACACACGTTCAACGTCCACGTCACCGCCCCCGGGGCGGATGAGGACGAGGGCAGCGCCCACGCCGACGAGACGGCGTCCGAGGCCGCGCGCGACAAGGCCGACGTTGCCGGTCAGGGTGTTCCGCGGAACCGCAGCAACAGCGAGCAGTCCGAACGCAGGACGCAGGCGTCACGAGGGCGGCGAGGTCGGATTCCCCCTGGTCTCGCTTCCGTCGGCGGCTGGACCGTCGGGCTGCCGGCTGGCATGGTCAGCCGGCTTGGCTGCGACGGCATGATCCGTGCGTTGCTGACCGACCGTGAGAACAACCCGTTGCGTCTGGGCCGGCGCAGCCGGCTACCCACCAGCAGAGTTCGTGACGCCGTGTATCTCCGCGACGAGGGCGTCTGTCGGTTCCCCTCCTGCGAGCACACACGTTGGCTGCAGATCCATCATCTGGATGAATGGCATGCTGACGGCGGTGAGACGAACATCGAAAGGCTGTTGCTCGTCTGCGGCACGCATCACCGCGCCATCCACGACCAGAATCTTGCGCTTCGCCGTGACCACGACGGCACGGTTACCGTTCATGCTTCCGATGGCCGGGTTCTTCTCGGCACGCCGCCCGCGAATCGCGATTCCGGTTCTCAGTCCGTCCTCGTCCCGACCCTTGACCCGGCCATCCTCGACGAAGGAGGACGATATGGGCTGACGGCGTAGCGCAGCTGGCAGGTCAGTTGACACTGGTCGACGGTGCGGTGGCGAGCGCGGCCGGGCCACCGCCGCCGTCGCCTACCTCGCAGCCGCCGGAGTCCGCCGCGCTAACGGTGATCGTGACCACCTGGCCCTCACCGCCGGAAGAACCGAGTGCCCGGCCGTTGCAGGACAGGGCGACAGCGCCGGCATTGCCCATCCGAATGCGCAGTGCGCCGGGAGCGGTGATTGTGCGGGAATCTCCGGACTGGAGTAGCTGCGAGAGAAGAATGTGACTCTGATCGTCGCGAACCTCCAGCCAGCTCTGGGCTTCTGGAGTGGTCAGCACGAGATTCACCCCGGCGGGAGCGGAAGTGGTGGGTGGCGGAGCACTGGCCGACGGCGGCGGGGCCGCGGGCTCGCTCGCTGGGGTGCTCGGCTGACCTTGGCGCGCAGAGTCAGACGAGTCAGACGAATCGCCACCGGGCAACAGGAGGATGACGATGGCGACCAGGCACACTGCCAGCAGAGAAACAATCATGGCGGTGCCCCAGCGGAAGGTACGGCCGCCGCCACGGGAGGATCCGCGCAGCGGATCGAACTCACCCGGGGGGACAACGAGAACCGGGCCGGCCACCGACTCATGGGTTGCGTCGTAGGCGGCCAGTACTGGGCCGGGCTCAAGACCCAGAGTCGTCGCGATGCTGCGGAGGTGACCACGGGCGTACACCGTGCCGCCGCAGTGCGCGTAGTCGTCTCGCTCGATCTCTTCGATCAACGTGACCCGGACCCGCGTGCGCTCGCTGACCTCATCGACTGTCAGGCCACGTTCGCGGCGGGCCGCGGCGAGCTGCGAGCCGGCGCTGGCCGGCTGCGGATCGTCCACGGACTGCATGACGTGACCTCCGCACCGTCCGTTGCTGCCTACTACAGTGGAGGCACCCGGGTGCGAGTGTACGGTTCCCGACCCGGCGCTGAAAGCGGACTCACCCGGGCGTGCTCCCCCAGTCAGCCGGCTCGCAGGGTGGTGAGCAGGCCTTCCAGTTCGTCGGGCATGACCAGCACGTCGCGGGCCTTGGAGCCCTCGCTGGCGCCGACGATGCCGCGGCTTTCCATCAGGTCCATCAGGCGGCCGGCCTTGGCGAAGCCGACCCGCAGTTTGCGCTGCAGCATCGACGTCGAGCCGAACTGGGTGCTGACGACGAGCTCCACGGCTTGCAGGAACAGGGCCAGGTCATCGCCGATCTCCTCGTCGATGTCCTTCTTCGGCTCGCTGCCCGGATCGAACACGTCCACCCGGAACGCGGGCGGGGCCTGTTCCTTGGTGTGGTCGACGATGGCGGCGATCTCGTCCTCGGAGACGAAGGCGCCCTGGATGCGCGCCGGCTTACCGGCGCCCATCGGCAGGAACAGGGCGTCGCCGAGGCCGACGAGCTTCTCGGCGCCGGCCTGGTCGAGGATGGTGCGACTGTCGGCGAGGGAGGCGGTCGCGAACGCCAGGCGGGACGGGACGTTCGCCTTGATCAGGCCGGTGACGACATCCACCGAGGGACGCTGCGTGGCGAGGACCAGGTGGATGCCGACGGCGCGGGCCATCGCCGTGATCCGGCAGATGGCGTCCTCGACGTCGCGCGGGGCGACCATCATCAGGTCGGCGAGCTCGTCGACGATGGTCAGGATGTACGGGTACGGGGTGTACACCCGCTCGGAACCTGGCGGGGCGACGATCTCGCCGGAGCGCACCTTGCGGTTGAAGTCATCGACATGACGTACTCCGCAGGCGGCGAGGTCCTCGTAGCGGTTCTCCATCTCCTTCACGACCCACTGCAGCGCGTCCGCGGCCTTCTTCGGGCTCGTGATGATCGGGGTGATCAGGTGCGGGATGCCCTGGTAGCTGGTGAGCTCCACGCGTTTGGGGTCGACCAGCACCATCCGGACCTGATCGGGGGTCGCCCGGGCCAGCACCGACGTGATCAGCGTGTTGATGCAGGTCGACTTGCCCGCGCCGGTCGCGCCCGCGATGAGGATGTGCGGCATCTTCGCGAGGTTCGCCAGGACGTAGCCGCCCTCGATGTCCTTGCCAAGGCCCACGACCAGCGGATGGGAGTTGCCAAGCGCCTCACCGCTGCGCAGCACGTCGCCGAGGGACACCAGCTCCCGGTCGGTGTTCGGGATCTCGACGCCGACGGCGCTCTTGCCCGGGATCGGGCTGATGATCCGCACGTCCGGGCTCTTCACGGCATAGGCGATGTTCTTTCCCAGCTGGGTGATGCGTTCGACCTTCACCGCCGCGCCGAGTTCGACCTCGTAACGGGTCACTGTCGGGCCGCGGGTGAAGCCGGTGACCCGGGCGTCGACCTTGAACTGGGCGAACACGTCGGTCAGCGAGGCGATCACCGTGTCGGTCGCCGCGGAACGGACCTTCGGCGGTGTCCCGGACCGCAGCAACGTCGGGGACGGCAGCACGTAGTCGCCCTCGCCCGGTGGCACCAGGAACTCGATCTGTTCGGCGGCGGCAGGCAGGCCGGTCGCCGTGTCGGCGGCACCCGCGGTCGCCTTCGCGGCCCGCTCCCGCCGACGCGGGCTGGGCGCCGGGGCGGCCGCGGCGGGCTGAGCGGGTTCCGGTGTGGCGTAGCCGGTGTCGGCCTCGGGGCCGGCGACCTCGCCGAACAGATCCAGGCCGACGTCCGCGGAGGCGGCGGCCACCGGGTCGGGGGCTGGCTGACGGCGCCGGGAGCCACGGCGACCGGCTGGCCGGTCGGCCTCGACGTCGTACACCTCGACGGGTGCGGAGACAGCCGCAGCGGCGGGGGCGGCGTGGAACTCCTCGTCGTAGTCGGCCTCGGGCTCGGGGTCCTGACCGGCACGCGGCTCGCGGACACCGGCGGTGAGCCGGTCGACGAGGGCGATCAGGCGTTCCGGGACCTGACGAATCGGGGTCGCGGTGATCACCAGGACGCCGAACAGCGCGAGCAGTACCAGCAACGGGACGGCGATCATGGGGGTCACGGCGCTGGCCAGGGGCAGCCCGCCGATCAGACCGACGAGGCCGCCGGCACCCCGCACCCGGCTCAGCCCGTCGCCGAGATCCGGCAGGCCACGAGCGATGTGCACCACGCCGAGCGCGCCGACCGCGAACGCCGACCAGCCGATCACCACACGGCCGCGGCTGTCGGGGTCGGTCGGCGAGCGGACCAGCCGCCAGGCGGCGCCCAGACCGAACAGGGGCAGCATCCAGGCACCGGCGCCGACGAACAGCTCAAGCGTGCCGGCCACGAAGTCGCCGACCGGCCCGCCGGCGGCGAACCACACCGCGGCGACGGCGAGGATCGCACCGCCGAAGGCGGCCAGACCCAGCCCGTCCCGCCGGTGGGCCGGATCGATGCGCAGATCGCGCGCATTGCGCCCGGTGTGCCGCAGCACCGTGCCGAGCAGCGTCGCCACCGACATCCATGACCGGTAGCAGGTGCGTACGACAACCTGCCCGATCAGCAACGACAGCGGCGGCCGGGTAGGCCGGGCTGGCCGGGCCGCCGGTCGTGCTGGCGGGCGAGCCTTGCCGCCCTGACGTCCGCCGCCCCCAGGTCGGGGCGTGGCCGTCCCCGTCTGCGCACGCGCCCGCGCGCCACTAGTCCGTGTGGCCACCGTCGAAACGGTACACAGGAAGGAGGCCTAGTCACTGCAACCCCGACGAACCGGGCGTGCCGCGGCGCGTGCGGCGGCACGCGCCGCTCAGACCTCCAGCACCACCGGAAGGATCATGGGGCGGCGGCGGTAGTTCTCGTTCACCCAACGGCCAACGGTCCGCCGCACGAGTTGCTGCAGCGCGGCGGTGTCGTTCATACCGGTGCGCATCGCGTCGGCGAGGGCGTCGGCGACGAGTTTCGCCACCGGGTCGAAGGTGCTACGCGAATCGGTGAACCCGCGGGCCGACATGTCCGGCCCGACGACGACCTTGCCGGCCGCGGCGTCCACCACGACGGTGATCGTGATGAAGCCCTCCTCGCCGAGGATGCGCCGGTCCTTCAGGCTCGGCTCCCCGACATCGCCGACGGCGGCGCCGTCGACGTAGACATAACCGCAGGGGACCACTCCGGTGATCCGGGCCCGACCGTCGAGCAGGTCGATGACCATGCCGTCCTCGGCGAGCACGACGTGGTCGGCGGGCACACCGGTGGCCTCGGCGAGCTTGGCGTGCGCGCGCAGGTGACGCCACTCGCCGTGCACGGGCATGACGTTGGACGGCCTGGTCGCGTTCAGCACGTACAGCAGTTCACCGGCCGGCGCGTGGCCCGAGGTGTGGACCTTGGCGACACCCTTGTGGACGACCCGCGCACCGTGGCGGGTGAGCCCGTTGATGACCCGGAAGACGGCGTTCTCGTTGCCGGGGATGAGGCTGGAGGCGAGCACGACCGTGTCACCGGTCTCGATCCGGATCTGGTGGTCCCGGTTGGCCATCCGCGACAGTGCCGACAACGGCTCACCCTGCGAACCGGTGGAGACCAGGCAGATGTTGCGGTCGGGCAGCGAATCGAGGTCACGCAGGTCGACGACGAGACCCGGTGGCACCCGCAGCAGCCCCAGGTCACGGGCGACACCCATGTTGCGCAGCATCGAGCGCCCGACGAAGCACACCGAACGGCCATGCGCCTCGGCGGCCTCGAGGACCTGCTGCACCCGGTGCACATGGCTGGAGAAGCAGGCGACGATGATCCGCCTGGTCGCGTCCCGGAACACCCCGTCGAGCACGGGGGCGATCTCCCGCTCCGAGGTGACGAACCCTGGGACCTCGGCGTTCGTCGAGTCGGACAGCAGCAGGTCGACACCTTCGCGGCCGAGCCGGGCGAAACCGCCGAGGTCGGTCAGACGCCCGTCCAGGGGCAGCTGGTCCATCTTGAAGTCGCCGGTGTGCAGCACAAGGCCGGCGTCGGTGCGGATGGCCACGGCGACGGCGTCCGGAATCGAGTGGTTGACCGCGAAGAACTCGCACTCGAACGGGCCGTAGTTGTGCCGCTCCTCCTCCCGGATCTCCTGCGTGACCGCCTTGATCCGGTGCTCGGCGAGCTTGGCCGTCAGCAGCGCCAGGGTGAGCCGGGTGCCGATGATCGGAATGTCGCGACGTTCACGCAACAGGTAGGGGACGGCGCCGATGTGGTCCTCGTGCGCGTGGGTGAGGATCAGCGCGTCGATGTCGTTGAGACGGTCCCGAATGGCGGTGAAGTCCGGCAGGATCAGGTCGACGCCGGGCTGGAAGTCCTCGGGGAACAGGACACCGCAGTCGACGATCAACAGCCGGCCGGCGTGTTCGAAGACCGTCATGTTGCGACCGATCTCGCCCACCCCGCCGAGCGGGATGATGCGCAGACCGTCGGCGCGCAACGCCGGCGGGGGTCCGTACTCAGGGTGCGGATGGCTCATGCGGACTCTCCCGCTGCGACGACGGCATATCGATGGCCGTGGGCTGATTCGGGCGCGAGGGTGACATCCAGGCCGGGCACGGCAGCGAGGTCGACACGCAACTGGGTGATCTCGGCGGGCGTCGCGTCGACCAGGGGCGGGCGGACCGGCCCAGCGGGCAGGCCCGCGGCCGCCAGCGCCGCCTTCGCGAGGATCACCCCCTGACTGCGGAAGATGCCCTCGAAAGCGGGCAGTAGTGCCTCGTGCAGTGCCCGAGCCCGGGTGGCATCACCCGCGGCGAAGGACTCGATCATGGTGCGGATGGCGCGGGTCGCCACATGTGACACGACGCTGATCACTCCGCAGCCGCCGATTGACAGCAGTGGCAGGGTGAGCGCGTCGGTGCCGGCGTAATAGGCCAGGTCGCTACGGGCCAGCACTCGGGAGGAGGCGGCCAGGTCGTCCTTGGCGTCCTTGACGGCGACGATGCGTGGATGCTCGGCCAGACGCAGCAGCGTCTCGGATTCGACCGGCACCCCCGTCCGGACCGGGATGTCATAGATCATGACGGGCAGGTCGGTCGCGTCGGCGACGAGGGTGAAATGGCGCAGCAGGCCCGCCTGCGGTGGCCGACTGTAGTAGGGCGCCACCACGAGCAGCCCGTCAGCACCGGCCGCCACGGCGGCGCGGGCGAGTTCGACGGAGTGCGCGGTGTCGTTGGTGCCGACCCCGGCGACCACCCGGGCGCGCCCACCGACCGCCTCCGCGACGACCCGGATCAGCCGGGCCTTCTCGGCATCGCTCGTGGTCGGCGACTCGCCTGTGGTGCCGTTGACGACGAGCGCCTCGTTGCCCATCTCGACCAGGTGGGTCGCGAGCGCGGCGGCGCCCGCCTCGTCCAGGGCACCATCCGCCCCGAACGGCGTGATCATTGCCGTGATCATGCGCCCGAACGGCGCCGGCGGCAACACTGACATACCGGTCACGCTAGAGCGCACCTCCGACAATCGTCTCTTCCGGCCGGCTCACATCGCACGGCCCACCGAACCCACATTCACCGTCTCCACCAGTCCACGCTTCGAGCACACACCGATCCGCGCATCAGATGGCCGGCCCATCGTCCATCGAGCCGGCCACGCCGGCCAGACCGGCGTGTCACCCATGGTGCGCATCCGCCCACAACGGGCGCCCATGGGGCACCTGCCGGCGGCGAGCCACGAAGCCCGGGCCGCCCGCAGTCGAGCAACACCGACCCGCCCCCGAGCCGCGCCCCGGGGACGATCGACGCATCTCAACGTTCAGTGGGCGCGCACTGACCCTCCGGATACCCGACCGGGCGAACGGGTCGCCCGGTCGGCTCCCTGCCCGCCAGCACCCAGCATGTTGCGATCCAGCCGCAGCCACAGTTCCCGACGCCCGAGACGTACCAGCGACCGCAGCCCGCCGGCCCGTGATGCGCCAAGGGCGACACCCGGGCCGTAGTTCTTCGGCATCCGCCACCGTCCCGTCAGCCGCTTGGGGGCCTTCAGAGTACCGCCACGAAGCCGGTCGAGGATGGTGGCAACCGGTTATCCGGACTCCATCCGCGGCCCGGATGATGCCAGCGGCGCTCCGAGCGGCCCCGCCGACACCTCGGCCGGGGCCGTCAGCGCCCCCGCCCGCACCCCCGAGGGCGAGCCGGTCTCCGCCGGGGCGCGCCACCCGGCGGCCCGCGCACCGGCCAGCACGGCCAGGGCGACCAGCAGCATGAGCAGGGCTGTCTTCGCCGGGCCGAGCACCCACGCGGCCAGGCTGGAGCGCTCACGGGTGAGCAGCAGCGTCGCCGCGAACGACGACGGAAGGGTGATCACAGCGACCGCGTCCGGGGCGAGATCGATCGGCAGCACCGACACCACGACGGTGAGCAGCATCAGCAGACCGACCGCCGCGGTCACCCGGCTGACGTCCGCCGACACGCTGAGCCGGACCACCAGCCGAGATCGCGGCGGGCGGCGGGCGTCGGTGGTGTAGAAGGCGAAGACCTCCCGGTTGCGCTGCAGATCCTCGATGTAGGTGTGGCCGACCGGATCGCCGAACTGGTCGACCATCACCGGAGTGTCCAGTTCGATGGACGTGTCGTCGGTGCCGATGCTGACGTGGTAGCTGCCGGTGCCGGCGGACTCGACATCGATCAGCGCCGCGGGGCGCAGCGCGGCCCGCCAACGCGCCGACCACCGGGCGACCCCGGACCCGCCAGCGCCCCCACCCTGACCAGGCCCACCCTGACCAGGCCCACCGGGACCAGGCCCACCGGGTACCGCACGACCGCGTACCAGGACGGTCCGCAGCTCCTCGCTCGACTTGATCAGGAACGGTCGGTACGGGTCCACGGTGATGGCCGCCAGCGCCTCCCAGCGCCGGCCGTACTCCGCGACGGTGGTCAGCACCGGCTCGGCGGGCGGGCCGGCCAGCACCAGCGCGTCGACCCAGGTGACGAACGCGCCGAGATAGCCCTCGATCGCGTCCGGATCGAGCCCGTCGGGGACGTCCGGGTCACGCCAGAGCTCACCGACCGCGAGCAGCAGGGTCTCGGCGCTGCTCAGCGCGTCGAACGGCTCGGCCAACGCGGTCGCGAGCACCCGCTCGGTGTCGGCGACGAGTTCGCCCCAGCGGGCCAGCCGCGGCCGCGGTACGTCGAGGTCGGCCTCGAGGGCGAGGTAGGCCGCGAGGGCGTCCGGACGCACCGGCCGACCGGCGGGGGGAAGCAGGCCCGGATAGTTACCCGAGAGCCGGCCGGGCCGAAAGCGCGAGATCGCGTCCACGACGCGGCGGGCCGGCATCTCCAGGGGGACGCCGGCCGCGTCGGCGAGCCGTGCGACCAGGTTGCCCTGTACCGCGACGGAGGTGCCGTACGGCATCAGATGGGCGTCGGTGCCACCCGGACCGACGAGGTCGAAGGCCACCAGGGCGCGTTTGGACAGGGTCGAGACCGGCACCAGGACGCTGACCTCTGCGGGGAGCCGACCGGACGTGTCGACGCGGCCGGCCCCGGTGGCCGGGACGACCTCGGTGAGCACCTCGTCCAGCGGACCCCAGTTGACCGACCGGGCCAGCCGGCAGCGGTTGGCGCTGACCAGGGTGAACTGGTCGACGACCCGGCGCCGCAGCCCCTGGTAGCGCGGGGGTGGGGCGAGCAGGGTCATCGTGACCTCGTCGACGTCGGTGAGGTCGAGCACCGAGGCGTGGGCGGCGTCGTCGCGTCGACGCCACCGCCACGGCCGCCCGAGACCAGGACGCCCGCCCGCGCCGCTCGCACCACCAGGCATGCCTGCCACAGGTCAGGACATTACCTGACTTGAACGGTACATTCCCTCACTGTGGGTCAACCTGGACCGGGGAGCGGGCCGCGGGTGGTCAGCCCTCGCCGACCAGCGGGCTGGAGGCGACCTCGGTGCCGTCGTCGAGAGTGGAGATGCGGAAGTCGGCGAACACGTTCGACGCCACGGCCTGCAGCTCCCGCAGGATCGTCACGGCCAGGCCGCGGATCTCCACGTCGGCGTGCTCGCTGGCCCGCATCGCGATGAAGTGCCGCCAGGCCCGGTAGTTGCCGGTGACCACGATCCGCGTCTCGGTCGCGTTCGGCAGCACCGAACGGGCTGCCTGGCGGGCCTGCTTACGCCTGGAGGTCGGCGCGGAGACGTCGGCGAAGTGCTTCTCCAGGCCTTCCAGCAGTTCACCGTAGGCGGCCAGGGAGGCGGCCGTGGCCTGCTGGAACAGCGCGTGCAGCGCCGGGTCGGCGGCGACCACCTCGGGTTCGACGACGGCGGCGTCCCGCTCGGGGACGTAGCGCTGCGACAGCTGGCTGTAGGAGAAGTGCCGGTGGCGGACCAGCTCGTGGGTGAGGCTGCGGGACACCCCGGTGACGTAGAGCGTGACGGTGCCGTGTTCCAGGACCGACAGATGCCCGACGTCAAGGATGTGGCGCAGGTAGCCGGCGTTCGTCGCGGTCGCCGGGTTCGGCTTGCTCCAGCTCTGGTAGCAGGCCCGGCCGGCGAACTCGGCCAGCGCCTGACCACCGTCGGCATCGGTGCTCCAGGGGACGTCCGACGGTGGGAGGAACTCCGTCTTCGCGATCACCTGGACCCGCGGGCGGACCGGCGCTGGTACGGCGCCGTCCCTGGACTCCGACCCGGGCACCGGTTCGGCTGCCGGCTGCGACACTGCCACCTCCATCCGACCCGCGACCCGGGATCGGGCACGGACCTCCCAACGGTAGACGCTGGCGTCACCCCGCGAACCGCCGCATCCGGTCGAGCGTCCGGCAATCCGTCGATCAGGGCCAGCAATGCGCCGAGCCGGCCAGCAATCGCCCAAGCGGGCCGGTGTCGGCATCCACTTACCCGTCCGGTCACGCGATCGACGCGCGACGGTTGGGCCCCCCGCGACGCGTGGTACACCGGAGATGGACGCCTCGCCGCTCCCCAAACGGCAGGTGTCCGCATCGCCCGCACCCGCGGCGAGACCCGGCCTGGCCGGGGGTCTTCGCCCCCGTCACCCCCCGGCCACCGGGCCCGCGGCGGCGGGCGGCCCTCCCGCGATGGCGCGGCGGCACCCCCGCCGCGCGCATCCGGGCCGACCGACCTGCCAGATCGGCCGGATCGGTTCAGGCGCTCGGCGGCGTCCATCCGGTCGGGTCGGCGGTGGTCTGGTCGCCGGTGGTCAGATCCTTGACCTCGTGGTCACGGCCGTCGTCGAACGGGGGGAACCAGACGTGGCCGATGCCCTTGCGCACCGCGTACCGGACCTGTTTGGCCAGCTTGTCGGGCTGGTGGTAGGTCTCCACCCGCAGGCCGCGCCCGCGCAGCTGCGCCGCGGTGGACAGCGCCGCCGCCCGGCGGGCCGCCGACGGGATGACGACGAGCACGTCGGCGGGGCTTGCCGGGCCCAGCGTCAGCAGCCCCTCGGCGAGCAGCTTCGCGAAGATACGGGTCAGACCGATCGAGATGCCGACGCCGGGCAGGCTGCGGCGGATGAACGAACCGGCCAGGTTCTCGTAGCGCCCGCCGGAGCAGATGCTGCCGAAGTCCGGCCAGTCCACGAACTTCGCCTCGTAGACGGTGCCGGTGTAGTAGTCGAGGCCGCGGGCGATCGACAGGTCGGCGACCACGCTGCCGGCGGGCAGATCGGCCAGGTCGGCCAGTACGGCGGCGAGCTCATCCAGACCTTCGTCGAGCAGATCCGACTTGACCCGCAGCTCCCGAACCCGCTCGACCACCTCGGCGTCGGAGGCCACCCGGATCGCGGCGAGGTCCAGGCAGGCCTGGACCTGGTCCGGGGCGAGACCGGCCCGCGTCGCGAGCAGGTCACCGACCCCGACCCGGCCGATCTTGTCCATCCGGTCGACGATGCGGATCACCGCGAGCGGGTCGGCGACGCCGAGCCCCTCGTAGAAACCCTGCAGAACCTTCCGGTTGTTGATGTTGAGGGTCCACGGTGGGACACCCAGGGTCGTGAGCACCTCGTGCACGATCCGCGGCAGTTCGGCGTCGAAGTGCAACGGCACCCGGTCGACGTTGATGACGTCGATGTCGCACTGGGTGAACTCGCGGAACCGGCCCTCCTGGGGCCGCTCGCCTCGCCACACCCGCTGCGTCTGGTACCGCTTGAACGGAAAGACGAGCTCGTTGAAGTGCGCGGCGACGTACCGGGCGAACGGCACGGTGAGGTCGAAGTGCAGACCGAGCCGGGCGCTGTCGTCGTCGGCGTCGGCCTGCAGCCGGCGCAGGGCGTAGACCTCCTGCGAGGTCTCCCCCTTGGCCATCAGCACGTCGAGGGCCTCGACCGAGGGTGTCTCCACCGAGCAGAACCCGTAGCTCTCGAAGATCCGCCGGATCGTGTCGAGCCAGCGCTGTTCGATGACCCGGACCTCGGGCAACCATTCGGGAAAGCCGCTGATGGGCAGGGGCCGCACGATCGGCGCGTCGCCGGGCGCCGCCACGTTCTCCTGGACCATCCTCGTACCCTACCGGTGGATATCCACATCTCGGGGATCCGCGCTGCGGCCGGCCGCCGGCCGCCGATCGCCCTAGCCGACCTGTGGCGCGTGGGCCGGCACCCGGGTGGCCGCGGCGACCTGCGCGGGCGGTGTCGACGCGGCGGACGTCGGCACCGGCCACTGGGCCGGGACGCCGGTGGGGATGACCCCGGTCGGCCGGCCGGGAGCCAGGTAGACCCAGCCGGCCTGCCGCCAGCGGTCGCCGTCCAGGGCGTGCCGGGCGTCGATGACCACCCGGCGACGCATCAGCGGGCCCAGCCTGGCCGGGTCAAGCTCGGCGAACTGCCGCCATTCGGTGAGCAGCACGACCGCGTCCGCCCCGGTGACCACGCTGTCCTCGACCCGGTCGCTGTAGGCGACCGTCGGCAGCGCCCGGCGGGCGTTGTGCGTGGCCACCGGGTCGACGACGGTGACCTGCGCGCCGGTGCGGGCCAGCAGGTCGGCCACGGCGAGGGCGGGCGAGTCCCGCACGTCGTCGGAGTTCGGTTTGAACGCGGCGCCGAGCACGAGCAGCCGACGGTGCGCGAGCGTGCCGTCGAGGGCCGCGGCCAGCAGTTCGACGACCCGGTCGCGCCGACGGTTGTTGATCTTGTCGATCTCGCCCAGGAACCGCAGCGCGACACCGACGCCGAGCTCATCGGCCCGGGCCTGGAAGGCGCGGATGTCCTTGGGCAGGCAGCCACCGCCGAAGCCCACCCCGGGCCGCAGGAAGTTCCCGCCGATGCGCACATCGTGGGACAGCGCCTCGGCCAGCGTCAGCACGTCGGCGTCGACGGCCTCACACACCTCGGCCATCGCGTTGATGAAGGAGATCTTCGTCGCGAGGAACGAGTTGGCCGCGGTCTTGACCAGTTCGGCGGTGGCGTAGTCGGTCACGATCACCGGGACGCCCTGGGCGATCACCGGGGCGAACGCGGCCCGCAGCGCGCCTTCGGCGGCCGGCGAGGCCACACCGAAGACCAGCCGGTCCGGTCGCAGGGTGTCGGCGACCGCGAAGCCCTCCCGCAGGAACTCCGGGTTCCAGGCCAACTGGACGCCCCCGAGCGCGGCGGCGGCGCCGTTGGAGCCGGCGGCGGCGCCGTTCGTCCCGGCGGCGGCGCCGTTGGTGTGGTTGGCAGGGGCGAGCCTGGCCAGGGTCTGGGCGATGCCTGCGGCGGTGCCGGCGGGCACCGTGGACTTGCCGACGACCAGGCAGGGACGGGTCAGCAGCGGCGCCAGCCGCCCGATCGCGGCGTTGAGGTGGCTCAGGTCCGCGCCGTTGCCGCCGGCCTGCTGCGGAGTGCCGACGCAGACGAAGTGGACGTCGCCGAACGCGGCGATCTCCTCGAAGGAGGTGGTGAAACGCAGCCGACCGGTGGCCAGGTTCGCCCGTAGCAGGTCGGCGAGATCGGGCTCGAAGAACGGGATCTCGCCCGCGGACAGCCGCTCGATCTTCGACTGGTCGACGTCGACCGCGAGTACCTCGAATCCCAGCTCCGCCATGCAGACGGCATGGGTGGCGCCGAGATATCCGGTTCCGATGACCGTCAGGCGCGGTCGGGACGTGCGGTCCGCTGCCTGGTCAGGGCGCTCCGGCGTGGTCATCAGGCTCCCTCGTCGTCATATCCGGTCGGGTTGAGGCGCTGGAACTCCCAGGCGTCCCGGCACATCTGGGCGACGTCGTGGCGCGCCGTCCAGCCAAGCGCCTCGCGGGCGAGCGTCGGGTCGGCCACCAGGGCGGCGACGTCCCCGGCGCGGCGCGCCATGATGCGCCGGGGCAGTTCTCGTCCGCAGGCCGCGGAGAAGGCCGCGAGCAGTTCCAGGACGGACGTCCCCTGGCCGGTGCCCAGGTTGATGACCCGGTGCCCGGCGACATCGCGAAGGTGGCCCAGGGCGAGACGGTGGCCGTGGGCCAGGTCGACCACGTGGATGTAGTCGCGCACGCCGGTGCCGTCCGGGGTCGGGTAGTCGTCCCCGAAGACGGACAGTTCGGCGCGGCGTCCCACCGCGACCTGCGCGATGTAGGGCATCACGTTGTTCGGCACGCCGCGCGGGTCCTCTCCGAGCAGGCCGGACGGGTGCGCACCGACCGGGTTGAAGTACCGCAGCGAGGTGATGTGCCAGCGCGGGTCCGCGACGCACAGGTCGGCGAGGATCTGCTCGCAGATCCACTTCGTGCGCGAGTACGGGTTCGTCGGACGCACCGGCGCGTCCTCGGCGATCGGCACCTTGTCGACCGTGCCGTGGATGGCGCAGGACGAGGAGAAGACCAGGTCCCGCACCCCGTGTTCGCCCATCACGTGCAGCAGCCCGAGGGTCGCGCCCACGTTGGAGTCGTAGTAGGCCAGCGGCATCTCGACCGACTCACCGACCGCCTTGCGCGCGGCGAAGTGCACCACCGCGTCGATCGGCTGGCGGCGGAACAGCTCGTCGAGGGCGGCCCGGTCCCGCACGTCGAGGCGGACGAAGTCGAGTTCACGATCAGCGATCCTGCCGATCCGGTCGAGCACCCGGGGCGAGGAGTTGAGGAAGTTGTCGACTCCGATCACCCGGTGCCCCGCGGCCAGCAGGTCCACACAGGTGTGCGAACCGATGAATCCCGTCGCCCCGGTGACCAGGACCGTTCTGGTGGCCTGCGTCGACGTCATCGTCGCGCCCCCTTCATCCACGCCGCTGGCACCCTCGTCGTCGACATCTCGGCGGCCGACGTCCGGCCAGCCGGAACCGGGACAACATAACGCCCTGGTCGCGCAGCGGCCCACCGGTGAATCACACCGATGTGAGCCGGCGGGCTGGTGTTCACCCGGCGGTCAGGCGACGCTCTGGCGGCGCTCGGCGAGCTGACCCGCGAACCACGAGATCGTGCGGTTCAGACCGTCGTGCAGCTCCGTTTTCGGCTCCCAGCCAAGCAGCGTGCGAGCCTGGGTGATGTCGGGCTGACGCACCGAGGGATCGTCGGTCGGCCGGGGGACGAAGGTGATCGGCGCGGACGAACCACACAGATCACGCACGAGTCGCGCGGTGTCGAGGATCGACATCTCGTGCGGGTTGCCGATGTTGACCGGGCCGGCCAGGTCGGAGTGCAGCAACCGGACGATCCCGTCGATGAGGTCGTCGACATAGCAGATCGAGCGGGTCTGCGAGCCGTCGCCCGAGACGGTGATCGGCTCGTCGCGCAGCGCCTGTGACACGAAGGCGGGAATGGCCCGTCCGTCGTCCACCCGCATCCGCGGGCCGTAGGTGTTGAAGATCCGCACGATCGCCGTGTCGACTCCGTGCTTGCGTCGGTAGGCCATCGTGACCGCCTCCGCGAAGCGCTTCGCCTCGTCGTAGACGCTGCGCGGACCGACCGGGTTCACGTTTCCCCAGTACGTCTCCGGCTGCGGGTTGACCAGCGGGTCGCCGTAGGACTCCGAGGTGGACGCGAGCAGGAAACGCGCGTTCTTCTCCCGGGCCAGGCCGAGGGCGTGGAAGGTGCCGAGCGACCCCACCTTCAGTGTCTCGATCGGCAACTCGTAGTAATCCACCGGAGATGCCGGCGAGGCGAAGTGCAGGACCGCATCCACCGGGCCGGAAACGTGGATGAAATCCGTGACATCCCGGTTGACAAGTCGGAAACGCCGATCGGCCAGCAGATGATCGACATTCTCTGGTCGACCCGTGACGAAGTTGTCAAAGCAGACGACCTCATAGCCGTCGCCGAGGAGCCGCTCGCAGAGATGACTGCCAAGGAAGCCGGCGCCGCCGGTCACTATCGCACGCACGTGAAGTGCTCCCGGAGCTGAATCATTAAGGACGATTTAAGGTTCACTCCGACGACCGGCCGGTCCGACCGGTCGGACCGTGCGGCCCACAGGCCACCTGACCGGCCCTGGCAGCGATGCCAGGCAGCTGGGCCAAGCCCCTCTCCCCGCGCCTGGGTGGCTGGGAAAAGGGCCATCGGATCAACCACAATCGACGGGAAGAGACTGCTGCCGCAGCGATCGGCTGTACACCATCCGCCTGGCCTGCATCGCCTGGGAAATAATGCCCTGACCTCGCCGCACGGCCACCCCCAAGGTTCTGACCAGATCAGCCCGACCGACCTCTTTGGGCATGGTACACAGCCTCCCGGGCGCCTTCAGGGGAGCCCTCCCTTACGTCAGTGCGGTGACGGGAAATCCCATCCGCACCACCTGGGAGGCCGACTCCTGCCGATCGGTCCGGAAACTACACCGGCGTCGTCATTCGGGCGGATCACGTCGGGGGCGGATTCCGCGCGGTGTCTGGTTCGAGGCGCAGCCAGGCCGCCGCCGTCGGCGCGATCACCAGCCGGCCGCTGTCGCGGTTTCCGCGGAACACCGCGACGTGCAGTGGCCGTTCGGCCGGCAGGACCACCCCGCCCTCACGGCGGTGACGTGCACTGGTCACCCTGCGGGTGAACGCCCCCGGGTCGGTCGCCGACCGCGGCCGCTCGTCGACACGGGCCACCACCACCATCTCGGCGCAGTCCGCCGGCCAGTTCCAGCGCAGCCGACCGGACTCCCAGCGCAGGCCGATCGTCGACGGCGACAGCGACACCGTCATCGGAGTCGACGGCCCATCACCCGCCTCGGGCACCGTGGCGACCTCGGCGGGGGCATCACTACGGGTGGGCGGCGACCAGACCGGGCCAAGACCCGCGCTGACCGCGTAGGCCACGTCGCCCGCGGACGCGCCGCCGTCGGCCAGCTCGGTCGCCGACGTCACGCCGACCACCCGGCTGGCGCCGTCCGCGCCGATCCGACTGACCCGGTAGCGGACCTCGCCCGGCGTCGTCGACGCCTGCCAGCGCACCACCACCGACCCGGCCTCCCAGCCCACCCACACCCCCGCGGGCGCGGCCACCACCCCCGGTGTCGGCCCCTGCTCCCGCGCCGGCGCTGGCCTCGACCCACCGGTCGCCGCCGTGGCGTCGCGCAGGGCGAGTGCCTCGGTGTGGTCGGCGACCAGCGCCAGTGCCTCGTCGATCAGACGCGACCGCGCCTGGGCGCCGCCTGGTCCCGTGCCACCTGGTCCCGTGCCGCCTGGCCCTGTGCCGCCTGGTCCCGTGGTCGCGGCGGCACGTGCCCGGGCGACGAGATCGTCGGCGGCGGCGCATCGTGCCTCGGCGAGGGAGAGCAGTTCACCGGGCAACTGGCCGCCCGGACCAGGCACGTCGGCGGCCACGGCGACCACCGGACGCACGGCGTCAAGCACCGCGCGATAGCGCGCGGCGGCGGCCAGCTCGGCGAGCCTGCCCCAGGCGGTGGCGGCGGCCCGGATCGCCGCCTCGACCTCGTCCCCCACGGCGCGAATGGGCGGCAGCGTCTCTCCCGCGCCCTCCCGCGCGGCGGCGACATGATCGCTGGCCGCCACGGGACGTCCGGCCCGCAGCTCCGCCCGCGCCCGCGAGACGTGGGCGCGCCAGTCGATGGCGCCCTGGGTCGGGCCGGCGGCTGGGCGGCGCGCCGAGCGGTCCGCGGGCCGCGAGGTCGAACCATCCGGCTCGCCGGCCGTCGCGGCGGTCCCACCGGGCCGGGAGCGGGCACCGGACGCGGGTGCCTCGGTGATCGGGGGCAACGGTGGGGCGGCGACACCGTGTTCGCGGGCGAGTGCCCGCACGACGGCCTGGGCCCGGTGCGGGTCGAGACCGTCAGCCAGGGCCGCGGCGACGAGCCGGGCCGCCTCCGCGGGCAGCAGGGCATCCTCGACCAGGACGGCGGCGGCCACCTGTGGGCGCAGCCGGGTGGTGGTGTCGGCGGCGAGGGCGTCCAGGTACGCGTGGGGATCGCCGTCGACGAGCAGGGTGTGGACGGCGGCCAGCAGGTCGTCGAGCAGGGCCCGGCGGCGGTCTGGTCGACGGGCCCGGTTCCGGGCCAGCGCGGCGTCGCGGGCGGCGCGGATCCGCTCGGGCGAGGCGTCCGTGGGCAGGCCGAGCAGGTCGAACAGGCCGCGCGGCGGGGTGGTCGCGGCGATCCGGGCGAGTTCGTCCAGGTCGGAGCGGATCTGGCGGAGCACCGCGGGCGAGACCTGCTCGCCGTGGGCCGGGCCGGTGGCCGCCTCGGTGCCGGCGGCGGGCAGGACGCGATGCCGGCGGATACGGGTGTCGAACTCGGCGGCGGTGATGTCCTGGGTCGCGGCCCAGGTACGCAGGCCCTCGAGGCGGTCCGCGGGCAGGCCACCGAAGCGGGCGACGAGTCGACGGGCGGCGGCGTCGAGGGCGGCGAAGCGCTCGTCGTCCCGCTCGGCGCGGGCCGCGGCGACCCGTTCGGACAGGGCCAGCCGGGTGGTGCGGTCGGCGAGGGCCGCGGCGAGTTCGGCGTGCCGCTCGAGCAGCCCGATGATCGCACCGCGGTAGCGGGGATGGTCCCGGTTGCGCTGCCAGAACGCCCAGACCTCGTCGATGCGGGCCTGGACCTGGGCGTCGGTGAGGGTGGCGACGGCGGCCAGCGGGATGTCGTAGATCTCGAACGGGTCGCTGTGTTCGGCGCCGCCACGGCGGTGCACCGACGCGAGCACGCGGGCGCGGTAGTCGTCCGGGATGAAGTCGGGAAGCGTGGGTCCGGGCGGGCCGGCGGCGGGCATCGGGCTCAGATCCCAGGGTTCGCGGCGTCGGGCCCAGGCTCATCCGGTCGACCGGGGCCAGGGCCGAAACCAGGGCCGAAACCAGGGCCAGGGCCAGAGCCGAAACCGGGGCCGGTGGCCCGTTCCCGACGGGCCCGAGCCACCTGTTCACGTTCCCGGGCGACGTCGGCCTGGCTGAGCGCCGCCGAGGTCTCCACCCGGACTGTCAGCGGCCGCTGCGCCAGACCCTCGTGGGTCGCGGTGACCTCGAGGATGCCGTCGAAGCCCATCCGGAACTGGATGTGGATCTGCGAGCCGGCCGGGAAACCCGCGGGAATGCCGGTGATCTCCGCTTCGGCGATCACCTTGTTGTCCTCGACCCGGGGCGACTCGACCCCGCCGGCCTGTTCGACGACGTGGACGATGACCGCGTCCTGGTCGTCGCGAACCGTTCCGAACGACCGTCCGACGGCGACCGGCAGCCGGTCGTTGCGGTGCACCAGGAACACCGCGTTCTGGTCACCGAACCGGTTGAGCGCGAGCACCCCGAAGCCACGGGACACCACGTTGACGACCTGGACCTCGACCGTCCGGCGGACCCGGGACGGCGGCAGGTCCAGGGCCTGCGCCAACCGGTGGCAGGCCGCGTCGAGCGCCTCCGGGGCGGCCGCGTCGACCCCGGCCCCGTCGACCAGCTGACCGCGGGTGACCAGATCCGCGAGGACGAGTCGTTCCAGCGCCTTCTTCTCACCGTAGATCGCCGCACCACGGGCGACGGCCAGGTCAGGATCGGTGAGCGCCACCGGAACACCGAACTCGGCGGCCAGCCGTCGGGCGACCGCCGGCATCCGCGAGGCGCCACCGACCAGCAGGATCTGGTCGATGCCACGCACCCCGCGGGTCAACGCCGCCTGCTGGGCGGCCCGGGTCAGGGCGATCGTGCGGTCCAGCAGCCCGGCGGTGAGCTCCTCGAGCGCCGACCGGGTCAGCACCACCTCGGTGCGCCGGCCGTCATGCTCGACGACGACGGTGGTCCGCTCGACGTCGGTGAGCTCGCGGCGGGCCCGTTCGGCGGCGAGCAGCAGGACCTGGGCCGCCTCGGAGGAGTCCAACGGGTCCGGCGCGCCGGGATGTTCGGCGAGGAAGCGGTCACCGAGCAGCAGCACGATCTTCTCGTCCCAGTCCGCTCCGCCCAGCTGGTGGTCGCCGTCGATGGCGACGACCGACACCCGCCGGTCGGCCAGTTCCACCACCGTCACGTCGAACGTGCCGCCGCCCAGGTCGTAGACGAGCGCGACCTCCTCGGCCACCGTGCCCGGGCCGCCGAGGGTGCGCCGGCCACCGATCTCGAACCGGGCGAACCCGTAGGACAGGGCCGCGGCCGTCGGCTCGTTGATGACATCGACGACGGACAGCCCCGCGTACTCGCCGGCGAGCACCGTGGCGCGCCGTTCCTCGTCGCCGAAGTAGGCCGGGACGGTGATGACGACGTCGTGCACCGGTTCGCCGGTCGCCAGGGCCGCGTCGGAGACGAGGGCCTTGAGGATCAGCCCGCTGACCGCCGGCGCCGACCAGGCCGTGCCCTGGGTGACGAAACGCCAGTCGCCGTCACCCATCCTGCGTTTGACCAGGGAACAGACGTCGTCGGGACGGGCGCGGGCGAGTTCACGGGCCGGCTGACCGGTGATGTAGTCGTCGGCGCCGACGAACAGCACCACGCTCGGCAGGGTCTGCGCGTCCCCCGCCAACGGCACTATCCGCGGCTCACCGGTCTCGGTGACCCGGGCCACGCAACTGAACGTCGTCCCAAGATCAATACCGTAGACGCTGTGGGAGCTCGCCGCCGAGCGGCGGTCAACGTGTCCGACCACACCCGGGAACCTATCTTTTGCGGTCTCCGAGCACGATCGCAGTGCCCGCGATCGTGCTGACGCGGTGCCGACAGCACCCCCCGGCACCTTGGTGCCAGGCCGATGCCGCCCGGCCGGCCGGGGACCCGCCGGCTCAGCCGAGGTCGAGCAGGTGCTCCAGGCCGACGGTCAGGCCGGGGCGGCTGACGATCTCGCGCACCGCCAGCAGGACGCCCGGCATGAACGACGTCCGGTCGTAGGAGTCGTGGCGCAGGGTGAGCGTCTCGCCCGCGCCCCCGAGCAGGACCTCCTGGTGGGCGACCAGCCCGGCCAGACGTACGGCGTGCACGGGCACGTCGTCCACCCGGGCCCCACGGGCCCCGTCCAGGGCCGACGTGGTGGCGTCCGGACCGGCCGGGGCGAGCCCGGCGGCGCGGCGGGCCGCCGCGACCAGTTCCGCGGTGCGCCGCGCTGTTCCGCTCGGCGCGTCGATCTTGTTCGGATGGTGCAGCTCGACGATCTCCACCGAGTCGAAGAACCGGGCGGCCCGCGCCGCGAAGGTCATCATGAGTACCGCCGCGACACCGAAGTTCGGCGCCACCAGCACGCCGACCCCGGCGGACCCGGCGAGCCAGCCGCGGACGGTGTCCAGCCGGGCGTCGTCGAAGCCGGTGGTGCCGACGACGACATGCCGCCCGGCCTCGACGCACCACCGGATGTTGTCGAGCACGGCGTCCGGTGTGGTGAAGTCGACGACCACGTCGGCGGCGCGCAGCGGCTCCCGCTGCTCGCCGGTGTCGACGGCCGCGACCAGGTCCAGATCCGGTGCCGCCTCGACGGCCGCGCAGACCGTGGCCCCCATCCGGCCGCGGG
Source organism: Frankia umida (assembly GCF_023242945.1). NCBI lineage: Bacteria > Bacillati > Actinomycetota > Actinomycetes > Frankiales > Frankiaceae > Frankia > Frankia umida. The sequence goes on along the minus strand of NZ_JALKFT010000008.1, from coordinate 118,087 downwards.
CCCCGAGCACCCCGACCGCCAGCCGATCACTCATCGTGCCTGTTCCCCTCTCGCGCACCCCGCGGGGCCGCCTGATCCTGGGCCGCCTCGGGCCCTGGTCGACCTCGAAACCCTGGCCGGCCTCGAAACCCTGGCCGGGCCGGGCCGATCTCAGCTGGCTACGGCGGCGCTGAAATCGTGGTCGTCGAACGGCCCGATGACGCCCAGCGCCCAGGGCTGCGCCACCAGGGTCGCCGCGATCTCGCGTACGTCCTCGAGTGTCACCGCGTCCACCCGGGCGATGATCTCGGAGATCGAGAGCAGTTCCCCGTGGGCGAGTTCACTCTTGCCCAGCCGGCTCATCCGCGAGCCGGTGTCCTCCAGGCCCAGCACGAGCGAGCCGTGGCTCTGCCCGCGGGCCCGGTCGAGTTCCTCGGCGGTGATCCCGCGCTCGGCGATCGCCCGCACCTCGTCCCGGGCGATCGCGAGCACCTCGTCGGCGCGCCGCGGACCGCAACCGGCGTAGACGCCGAACAGGCCGGCGTCGGCGAAGTGGGAGGCGAACGAGTACACCGAGTAGGCAAGCCCGCGCTTCTCCCGGACCTCCTGGAACAGCCGGGAGCTCATCCCGCCGCCGAGCGCGGTCGAGAGCACCCCGAGGGCGAACCGGCGTGGGTCGTGCCGGGACAGCCCGACCGTGCCGAGCACCAGGTTCGCCTGCTCGGTCGGCCGCTCGGAGACCACGATGCCCGGTGCCGGCGGGTAGGCGTACCGCCCGGCGCGCACCGGCTGCGGTGTGACGCCGGCGCCCAGGCGCGCACCGAAGGCGTCGGCGACCAGGTCGAGCGCACGCTCGTGCTCGAGGTTGCCGGCCACCGCGACGACCAGCGCCGGGGGAACGTAACGACCGTGGTAGTAGTCGGCGATCGTCTCCCGGCCGAGCCCCTCGATCGACTCGATCGTGCCGAGCACCGGGCGGCCGAGCGCCGAGGAACCGAGCATGGCCTCGGCGAACACGTCGTGGACGACGTCCCCCGGGTCATCCTCGTGCATGGCGATCTCCTCGAGGATCACGCCCCGCTCGGCCTCGACGTCGTCGGCGGTCACCAGCGAGCTGGTCACCATGTCGGCGACGACGTCGACGGCCATCGGCAGATCGGTGTCGAGCACCCGCGCGTAGTAGCAGGTGTACTCCTTGCTGGTGAAGGCGTTCAGGTCGCCGCCGACCGCCTCCACCGACGCGCTGATGGTCAGCGCGTCCCGTCGGGTCGTCCCCTTGAACAGCAGGTGCTCGAGGTAGTGCGAGCAGCCCGCGGTCACCGGTGTCTCGTCGCGCGATCCCACGCCCACCCAGACGCCGATCGCGGCCGAGCGGACTCCCGGCACCCGCTCGGTGATGACCCGAAGGCCGCCGGGCAGCACCGTGCGGCGCACGGTGCCGTTCAGCAGCGATTCGCTGGTGAACCCGCCGGTGGTCAGCCGGGACGGGGCCAGGTCCGGGGTAGGCGTGTCGGTCACGACGCGGCCGTCAGGAGGTCGACGCCGCGTCGGCGGCCTCGGCGATCGGCGAGAGCGAGATCTTGCCCCGGTTGTCGATCTCGGTGATCTCCACCTGGAGCTTCTGCCCGACGGTGAGCACGTCCTCGACCTTCTCCACCCGCTTGCCGCCGGAGAGCGTCTTGAGCTTGGACACGTGCAGCAGACCGTCCCGACCCGGGGTGAGCGACACGAACGCCCCGAAGTTCGTGATCTTGACGATCGTGCCGAGGTAGCGCTCGCCGACCTCCGGCATCTGCGGGTTCGCGATCGCGTTGATCGCCGAGCGGGCGGACTCGGCGGACGGGCCGTCCACGGCGCCGATGTAGATCGTGCCGTCGTCCTCGACGGTGATCTCGGCGCCGCTGTCGGCCTGGATCTGGTTGATCATCTTGCCCTTGGGCCCGATCACCTCGCCGATCTTGTCGACCGGGATCTTGACCGAGATGACCCGCGGGGCGTGCGCGGACATCTCGTCCGGGCTGCCGATGGCCTCGGCCATCACGTCCAGGATCGTCAGCCGCGCGCCGCGGGCCTGCTGCAGCGCGGCGGCCAGCACCGAGGCGGGAATGCCGTCGAGCTTGGTGTCCAGCTGCAGCGCGGTGACGAAGTCACGGGTGCCGGCGACCTTGAAGTCCATGTCGCCGTAGGCATCCTCGGCGCCGAGGATGTCGGTCAGCGTGACGTAGGTGCCATCGGCGTGGATGAGACCCATCGCGATGCCGGCGACCGGCGCCTTGAGCGGCACACCGGCGTTGAGCAGCGACAGCGTGCTCGCGCAGACCGAGCCCATCGAGGTGGAGCCGTTGGAGCTCAGCGCCTCGGAGACCTGGCGGATCGCGTAGGGGAACTCCTCGCGGCTGGGCAGCACCGGCAGCAGCGCCCGCTCGGCGAGCGCGCCGTGGCCGATCTCGCGGCGCTTGGGCGAACCCACCCGGCCGGTCTCACCGGTGGAGTACGGCGGGAAGTTGTAGTTGTGCATGTACCGCTTGGTGCGGTCGGGGTTGAGCGTGTCGACCGTCTGCTCCATGCGCAGCATCGCGAGCGTCGTGACGCCGAGGATCTGCGTCTCGCCCCGCTCGAACAGCGCCGAGCCGTGCACCCGCGGGATGTAGTCGACCTCGGCCGACAGCGCCCGGATCTCGGTCGTCGACCGACCGTCGATGCGCACACCCTCGGTGGCGATCCGGGAGCGCACCAGCTTCTTGGTCAGCGCCCGGTAGGCCGGGTTGATCTCCTTCTCCCGACCCTCGAACTGGGCGGCGACCTTCTCCGCCGCGAGCCCGCGGACCCGGTCGAGCTCGGCCTCGCGCTCGGTCTTGCCGGCGATACGCAGCGCCGCGCCCAGCTCGTCGCCCACCGCGGCGGACAGCGCGTCGAACACGTCGTCCTGGTGGTCGACGAAGACCGGGAACTCCCGGATCGGCTTGCCGGCGGCCGCGGCCAGTTCGCTCTGCGCCCGGCACAGCTCGCGGATGGCGGGCTTGGCGGCCTCCAGACCCGCGGCGACGACCTCCTCGGTCGGCGCGGGAGCGCCCCCGGCGATCAGCTCCACCGTGCCCGGGGTCGCCTCCGCCTCCACCATCATGATCGCCACATCGCCGCCGTCGACGACCCGGCCGGCGACGACCATGTCGAAGGTGGCCCGGGAGAGCTCCTCGTGCGTCGGGAAGGCGATCCACTCACCGTCGACGTAGCCGACCCGGGTCGCACCGATCGGACCGGAGAACGGCAGACCGGACAGCGTCGTCGACGCGCTCGCCGCGTTGATCGCGACCACGTCGTAGAGGGTGTTCGGGTCCAGGGCGAGCACGGTGGCCACGACCTGGATCTCGTTGCGCAGGCCCTTGGCGAACGACGGGCGCAGCGGCCGGTCGATCAGCCGACAGGTGAGGATCGCGTCCTCGCTGGGCCGGCCCTCACGGCGGAAGAACGAGCCGGGGATGCGCCCGGCGGCGTACATCCGCTCCTCGACGTCCACCGTCAGGGGGAAGAAGTCGAGCTGTTCCTTGGGCTGCTTGCTGAACGTGGTCGCGGACAGCACCATGGTGTCGCCCAGGAAGGCGACCGCCGATCCGGCGGCCTGCCTGGCCAGCCGGCCGGTCTCAAAACGCACCGTGCGGGTACCGGCCGGGGTCGCGATGACCGCCTCTGCCGCATGTGTCGAGTCGTCCACTCGAAGCCACTCCATCCTCGTCGTCGGCCGGGTCCACGCAGCCGATCGTGTGTTCCGGCCGGGTCCGCGTTTCGAGGATGCCGGTGCTCAGTCGAGGCCCCCGGGAGCACGAGCGGAAAGCTCGCACCCGGCGACCACGACCGAGGACCGGCGGATCCCGCCGTCACGGACCCGGTCAGGTCCTTCATCGTGCCGGCGGGAACCCCGCCGGCACCTGCCGCACCAGGTACCTACCCCCCGATGCGGCAGAGGGAGCGTCCCGGGCGGGTCCGCTCCCTCTTGGGCGCTATCGACGTAGCCCGAGTCGCTCGATCAGCGACCGGTACCGGTTGATATCGGTCTTCGACAGGTAGTTCAGCAGCCGGCGCCGGCGCCCGACCAGCAGGAGCAGGCCGCGGCGGCTGTGATGGTCGTGCTTGTGCACCTTGAGGTGCTCGGTCAGGTCGCTGATCCGCCTGGTCAGCATCGCGACCTGGACCTCCGGCGAGCCGGTGTCCCGCTCCACGGTGGCATAGTCCGACATGATCTTCTGCTTGACGTCGCTCGCGAGCGGCACGCTGAACCCTCTCCTCTGCTTCGGGACGGCGTGCGTCCGGGGTCTTCACCACCCGGATCGACAGCCGGTCCGCGGCCACCTCGCCGCTGGATCCGGACACGCCACTCCCGCCTGACCCCGAAGCTTATCAACCGACGGCGAACCCCCCGGTCACCGGCCGGCCATCCGCGCCCGACCGCCCTCGCCCGTCCGACCTGGGCTCCCCCCATCGAGGCTCCCAGCAACCTGGACTCACACCGGCCTGGGCTCCCATCGACCGGGCTCACCGACCGGGCTCACACCGACAGGGTCACCGTCCGGGTCGTCTCGACGTCGGCGGCCATCTGGGTGACCAGTTCGTCCACCGAGTCGAAGCGCAACGTCGGACGCAGCCGATGGGTGAACTCGTACGCCATGTACGCGCCGTAGAGGTCGCCGTCGAAATCGAGCAGAAACGCCTCCACCCGGCGCTCTCGCCCGGCGAAGGTCGGGTTCGTGCCGATGGAGATCGCGGCCGGCTGGCGATGCTCCCCCCAGCAGGCGAACCCGGCGTACACGCCGTCGGCCGGCACCGCGGCCCACGGAGTCGCGTCCATGTTCGCGGTCGGATAGCCGATCGTGCGACCGCGGGCGTCGCCGTGCACGACCTCACCCTCGACCCGGTGCGGGCGACCGAGCGCCGCCGCGGCCGACTCGACGTCACCGGCCGCGACCAGACGGCGGATCTCCGTCGAGGAGAGCACCCGCTCCCCCGCCCGGACCAGCGGCACGCCGCGCACCTCGAACCCGGCGGCCGCGCCGTCGGCGATGAGCGTGCTCAGCCGCCCGGCCGCCCGGTGGCCGTAGCTGAAGTTCTCCCCGACCACCACGACGCTGGCCCGCAGCCGCCGCAGCAGGATCTCGTGGACGAAGTCGGATGCCGACACCTGGCTGAACCCGGCCGTGAACGGCTGCACGCACAGCGCGTCGACACCGATCTCGGCCAGCAGCTCGGTCTTGTACCGCAGGGTGGTCAGCAACGCCGGATGGCTGCCGGGACGCAGCACCTCGCCGGGATGCGGATCGAAGGTCAGCGCCAGCGCCGGCTGGCCGCGATCGTGCGCCCGGGCCACCGCCTCACCGATGATGCGCCGGTGGCCCCGGTGCACGCCGTCGAAGAAACCGATCGTGACCACCCCGCCGCCCCACTCGGCCGGTGTGTTCTCGGCGCCCCGCCACGTATGCACGCAGGGAAGCCTAGGACATTCCCGCGCTGCACCGTCCGGGCGGCACCACCACCGGTGGCGGCACCGGGCCACGCGGCCCTCGGCGCCCCGGTCACCACGACCGGATATCCACCTCAGGCCGGGGCGAACACGACCAGCGAGCGGACGGTGTCGGCGGTCTCCTCCACCAGCGCCAGCACCGTCCCGTCCGGGTCGAACACCCCGTAGGTACCGGGCTGTCCCAGCGGCGTCAGGCGCCGGCCGTGGGTGACGTCGACAGCCTGCGCGCCGGCGACCTCACGGCGGGCGAAGCTGGTCGACACCGCCTCCCCCAGCGGTGTGAGCGCCGCCGCTCCCCGCTGCGCGAAGGTGTCCAGACTCACCGCCGCCGCCAGCGCGAAGGGACCCACCACGGTGCGCCGCAGCGCCACCAGATGCCCCCCGCATCCCAGCGCCGACCCGAGATCACGCGCGAGCGCCCGGATGTAGGTACCGCTGGAGCAGTCCACCACCACGTCGAGGTCGTCGCCGCGGCGCGCCAGCAGGTCGAAGCGGTGCACCGTGACCCGCCGGGCGGCGAGTTCCACCTGCTCCCCGGCGCGGACCCGGGCGTAGGCCCGCACACCGTCGACCTTCACCGCGCTCACGCTCGAGGGCACCTGGTCGATCGCACCGGTGAGCGCGCCCAGCTCCCGGAGCAGCGCCACGTCGTCGACGTCGACCGGCCGGTCCACCAACGGCTCGCCCTGCGCGTCGTCGGTGGTGGTCGTCCGGCCGAGGCGGATCGTCGCCGTGTAGGTCTTGTCCGTCAGCGCGAGATGGCCCAGCAGCCGGGTGGCGCGTCCGGCGCCGAGCAACAGCACCCCGGTGGCCATCGGGTCGAGGGTGCCGGCGTGACCGATCCGGCGCTGCCCCAGAATCCGTCGGGCCCGCGCGACCACGTCATGGGAGGTGCAGCCGGCCGGCTTGTCGAGAACGAGCAGGCCGTCCACCTGCGGGCCGGTGCCGCGTCCGTGCGGACTCACCGGGCGCCCAACGCCGTGGCCGGTGCCAACGCCGCGCGTACCTGGTCCATCAGCGAGACGAGTTCGGCGGTGGAGCGAAAGCCCGCGGCCAGCCGGTGCCCGCCGCCGCCGAGGGTCACGCACACGGCGCCGACGTCGAGGCCACCGCGTGAGCGCACCGACACGTTCCAACCGGTGCTGTCCTGCCGGCAGATCAGCGCGACCTCCGCGTCCGACACCGAGCGCAGGATGTCGATGAACCCCTGGATCTCATCCGGGGCGAGGCCGGCCGCCAGCAGATCCCGCTGCTCACACCAGCTCCAGACCAGGTCGTGCTCGGGTTCGAGGCGGGCCCGCCCGAGCACCGAGCCCAGCAGCTGGACATAGCCGAAGGGATGGTCGTCCCACAGGTCCCGGCCGATCAGGTCGTGGCGGATGCCGGTCTCCAGCAGGCGGGCGGCCAGCCGGTGCTCCGCGGCCGTCGTCGCGGCGGAACGAAACGATCCGGTGTCGGTGACCAGGCCGGCGTAGAGGGCGGCGGCCATGTCGACGTCCAACGGCACGCCGAGCGCGTCGATGACGTCGACGGCCAGCACGCTGGTCGCCGCGGCCGTGCTGTCGACCAGGTTGACGACGCCGAAGCGGGTGTTGGACGGATGATGGTCGATCACCACGGTCCGGGTGCCGGGTGCCGTGGCCGCTGCGGCGAGCCGACCCAGGCGTGCCGGACTGTCGGCGTCCAGGGTGACGACCAGGTAGGGGGCGACGCCGATCGCGGCCGGGTCGACCAGCAGCTCCTGGCCGGCGAGGAAACGCAGCGTGCGGGGCACCGCGAACGGTTCGGCGTCGAAGGACACCCGGACCCGGGCGCCCAGACGGCGCAGCGCCAGTCCCAGGGCCAGCGCCGAACCGAGGCTGTCGGCGTCCGGAGCGACGTGCGCCGCCAGCAGGATCTCCTCGCCGGCGGCGACGGTTTCGCGTAGCAGCCCGACGAGTGCCGTCCGGTCCGCCGCGGGGCCGCTCCGATCGATCATCGCCCGTCTCCCTCGCCGTGCCCGCCGACCCGCGAGCCTTCCTCTAACGGCCTGTCACATCAAGGTCGCCGACTGCGCCGCGATCCCGATCGTCGAGGTACCCTCGGCTGTCGTCGGTACCCTCGTCCACGGGGTCATCATCCTCGAAGGGGCTGTCCTCGAAGGGGCTGTCCTCGAAGGGGCTGTCCTCGAGCGGGTCGTCCTCGTCGATCACCCGCGGACGTCGATAGGGATCGTCCTCGCCGGCTGGGCGCGCGTCCCGACGGACCTCCACCAGCCGGGCGTCCCGTGCCCGCGCCACACTGATCAGATCCTCGAGATGACGGGCGTCATCGGGCAGCCGGTCGTGCACGAAGGTCAGGGTCGGGGTGTTCTTCACCCCGGTGGCCCGGCCCACCTGGCTGCGCAGCAGTCCGCGGGCCGACTCCAGCGCCTCGGCCGAGGCCTGCCGGTCGGCCTCGCCGCCGTAGACGGTGTAGAAGACCGTCGCGTCCACCAGGTCCGGGCTGACCCGGACATCGGTCACCGTGACCATGCCGAGTCGAGGATCCTTGACGCCGCGTTCCAACATGGACGCGACCACCTCACGGATGCGCACCGCCAACCGGCGCGCCCGGGCTGGATCCGCCACCGTCCACCTCCTCGTTCACATGTCCGTCGTCGTTCCCGCGGGCCCTGTCCGCTACCGGACGGCCGGATCCGGGAAGGACGCACCATCCGCGTCGTCCTCGGTGAACACCCGTTCGCGGGCGGCGAGAACGTCGACTTCCGGGCGCTGCGCGACGAGCTGCTCGCAGGCGCGCAGTACCTCCATGCAGTGGCCACGGTCCGCGGCCACGACCGCCACGCCGATCTCGGCGCGACGATGCAGGTCGAGCTGACCGGTCTCGGCCACACTGACCGCGAAGCGACGGCGCAGCTCGGCCACGATCGGCCGCACCACGGACCGCTTCTCCTTCAGGGAGTGCACGTCCCCGAGAAGGAGATCAAGGCTCAGGCTTGCGATCCACATGACATCCCCGTCGGACGGGGCGCCACCACCGCCGGGGCCGGCCGATCCGACCGGCCCCGGCGACGTGTGGTGCCTCAGGTGCGGGGAACCTCCCGCTGCTCGAAGGCCTCGATGATGTCGTCCACCTTGATGTCGTTGAACGACCCGAGCCCGATACCGCACTCGTAGCCCTCGCGCACCTCGGTGGCGTCGTCCTTGAACCGCTTGAGCGACTCGACCGTGAGGTTGTCCGCCACGACCACGCCATCGCGGATGAGGCGGGCCTTGACGTTGCGCCGGATGATCCCGGAGCGGACCAGCGAACCCGCGACGTTGCCGATGCGCGGCACCCGGAAGACCTCCCGGACCTCGGCGGTGCCGAGCTGGGCCTCCTCGTAGACCGGCTTGAGCATGCCCTTGAGCGCGTTCTCGATGTCCTCGATGGCCTGGTAGATCACCGAGTAGTAGCGGACCTCGACGCCCTCGCGGTCGGCCAGCTCCGTCGCCTTGCCCTGCGGCCGGACGTTGAAGCCGATGATCACCGCGTCGGACGCCGATGCCAGCATCACGTTCGTCTCGGTGATCGCGCCGACACCGCGGTCGATGATCCGCAGACCCACCTCGTCGCCCACATCGATCTTGAGCAGGGCGTCCTCGAGGGCCTCGACCGAACCGGAGACATCGCCCTTGAGGATGAGGTTGAGCTGGGTCTTCTCGCCTTCCTTCATCCGCTCGAGGATGTTCTCCAGCGTCGGACGGCCACGGCTGAGCGCGAGCTCGGCGTTGCGCTCGCGGGCCTGACGGCGCTCGGCGATCTGACGGGCCACCCGGTCCTCGGGCACCACGAGGAAGTTGTCCCCGGCGTCGGGAACGCTCGTGAAGCCGAGCACCTGCACCGGACGGGCCGGACCCGCCTCGGTCACCTGGTCGCCATGCTCGTCGAGCATGGCGCGCACCCGGCCGAACGCCTCGCCGGCGACGACCGAGTCACCGACGCGCAGCGTGCCGCGCTGGACGAGCACCGTAGCCACCGGGCCGCGACCACGGTCGAGACGACCTTCGATCGCGACACCCTGGGCCTCGCTGTCCGTCGGCGCCCGCAGGTCCAGCGAGGCGTCGGCGGTGAGCACGATGGCCTCGAGCAGACCGTCGATGTTGACCCGGTTACGGGCGGAGACGTCGACGAACATCGTGTCGCCGCCGTACTCCTCGGCGACCAGGCCGTACTCGGTGAGCTGGCCGCGGACCTTGGCCGGGTCCGCGCCCTCCTTGTCGATCTTGTTGACGGCCACGACGACCGGCACGTTCGCCGCCTGGGCGTGGTTGAGCGCCTCGATGGTCTGCGGCTTCACGCCGTCGTCCGCCGCGACGACCAGGACCACGATGTCGGTGACCTGGGCGCCACGGGCACGCATGGCGGTGAAGGTCTCGTGGCCCGGGGTGTCGATGAAGGTGATCGGCCGGTCGGAACCGTCGACCGTCGCCCGCACCTGGTAGGCACCGATGTGCTGGGTGATGCCACCGGCCTCACCCGCGACCACGTCGGTGAACCGGATGGCGTCGAGCAGCTTCGTCTTACCGTGGTCGACGTGGCCCATGACGGTCACGACCGGCGGCCGGGTGACGAGCTCGACGTCGTCGCCGTACGCCCCACCGAAGGACAGGTCGAAGCTTTCCAGCAGCTCCTTGTCCTCGTCCTCGGGGCTGACGATCTGCACCTCGTAGCCGAGGGTGACACCCAGCAGCTGCAGCGTCTCGTCGGTGCAGGACTGCGTCGCGGTCACCATCTCGCCGAGCTGGGTGAACACGACCTGGACCAGCGCACCGGGATTCGCGTCGATCTTGTCAGCGAAGTCCGCCAGTGAGGCGCCGCGCGGAAGACGAATGGCCTGCCCGTTGCCACGGGGGACCATCGCGCCCATCCGCGGCGCCTCCAGGCCGCTCTCCCATTCCTGCCGCTTCGCCCGCTTGGACTTGCGCTGGCGTCCGGGACGCCCACGCCCACCGGGGCCGAACGCGCCCGCCGTGGTACCGCCGCGACCGCGACCGCCGGCCGCCGGCCGACCGCCACCGCCGCCACCGGGACGACCCGGCGCACCGGCACCGGCACCGCCGCCGCCACCGCCACCGGGACGACCCGGCGCACCGCCACGCCCGGCGAAGCCGCCGGGACGTGCGCCGCCGCCACCGCCACCGGGACGCCCGGGAGCGCCGCCGCCACCGCCACCACCACCGGGACGCCCGGGAGCGCCGCCGGCCGGACGAGGCTGGAACATGTTCGCGTTCGGGCGCGGACCACCGCTGCCACCCGGACGCGGGCCACCGCTGCCACCCGGGCGCGGCGGCATGCCGCTGCCCTGGCCACCGGGGCGCGAACCGGGCCGCGGCGGAACCGAGCCGGGCGAGGGACGAGGCCCACCGGGACCGCCGGGGCCAGCGCCACCGGGACGCGAGCCACCGGGGCGCGGACCCGGCCGCGGACCACCGGCACGCGGCGGCGAGGCCGGGGACTGACCACCGGACTGAGCGCCCGACGGGCGGGGCCCGGCGGACGGTGTCGTGTAGGGGTTGTTACCGGGCGAGCTCGGCCGGGGACCCGGACGCGGGCCTGGCCGGGGCGTGCCACCAGCCGGGGCACCACCGGGCCCGGCCGGAGCCGAGCCACCGGGGCCACCCGGACGGGACCGGCCACCCGGGGCCGCCGGCGTGCCGGGGCGCGGACCTGCCGCCGCCGGAGTCGACGCGGGTGCCGCGGGCGCGGACGGTGCCACGGGTGCCACGGGCGCCACCGGTGCGGCGGGCGCCGCGGCGCTGGCCGCCACGGGACGAGGTGCCGCCACCGGCGCCGGGCTCGGCGGACTCACCGGTGCCACGACGGGGCTGGGCGCGGACTGCACCGACGGCGCGGGCGCCGCGGGCGCGGACGGCCCGGACGCGGGAGCCGGTCGGGCCGGAACGGGACCAGGGCGACCGGGAACCGGCCGGGGGCCGGGACGCGGTGCGGGGCCGGGACGCGGCGGCGGGCCTGGACGGGCTCCGTTGCCGGCGGGCCGGCCACCGGGGCGACCGCCACCGGCGGCACCACCCTCGGCCGGGAACGCCTCCTTGAGCTTGCGCACGACGGGTGCCTCGACAGTGGACGAGGCGGACTTCACGAACTCACCGAGATCTTTCAGCTTGGCGAGAACGGTCTTGCTGTCGACACCAAGCTCCTTGGCGAGCTCGTGTACGCGGGCCTTTCCTGCCACGGTGCTCCTTCTATCGGCCCGCGGTCCGTGCCCGCGTGACCTCGTTACCTGCCGGTCGTGATCATGGCTGGGTGCTCATTGAGCGATCATCGCTGTCTCGACCTGCTTCCATGTCGACGTCATGTGGCGCCGCCTGTGTACCTGGCCGGATGCCGGCTACCGCCGATGCCCGAGCCCTCCCTGCCGACACCCCGCTGCCGCGCGGTGCCCCTCTTTCTTTACCCGATTTCTCGGCCAGCCGGGACCCCGACGGCCGCTCCGGGCGACCAACCCGCGTCACCGGGTCGACTGCCCCGGAACCGAGCTGCTCCAGGTACCGCCTGATCCGCTCCGCCTCCAGTGGACCCGGCACACGCAGGGCCCGCGGGAACGCCTTGCGACGCTCCGCGAGCTCGAGACATGCCTGATCCGGATGCAGGTGCGCACCCCGGCCACGCAGCCGACGACGAGCATCCGGCAGGAGCTCGGCACCGTCCACGACGATACGCAGGAGGTCGGAACTCGGCGCGCGGCTTCGACATCCAATACAGGTACGGATGGGTTCCGCACGGCACGCCATCACCAGTCTATCCCGCCCGCCCCCGGGAGGGGCCGCCCGCCGCGGAAGATCGGCGCACGGCCGGGGCGTCGCCGGTCGGCTCCGCCTCCGCCGTCGGACCTTCCGCGTCGGAGTGGATGTCGATACGCCAGCCGGTCAGCCGGGCGGCGAGCCGGGCGTTCTGCCCTTCTCGACCGATCGCCAGCGACAGCTGGTAGTCGGGAACGACCACCCGGGCCGAGCGACTGGCCAGGTCCGTCACGTCGACCCGGGCCACCCGGGCCGGTGACAGCGCGCTGCCGACGAACGTCGCCGGGTCCGCCGACCAGTCCACGATGTCGATCTTCTCACCGCGCAGTTCGGCCATGACCGCGCGCACCCGGGCGCCCATCGGCCCGATGCACGCCCCCTTCGGGTTCACCCCCGCCACCTTCGACCGCACGGCGATCTTGCTGCGGTGGCCGGCCTCACGGGCGATCGCGGCCAGCTCCACCGTCCCGTCGGCGACTTCGGGGACCTCGAGCCGGAACAGACCCTTGACCAGTTCGGGATGGGTGCGCGACAACGTGACGGTCGGCCCGTGCATGCCCCGGGCGACGTGCACCACATAGCACTTGATCCGGTCACCGTGCTCGAGCCGCTCGCCGGGCACCTGCTCGGCCGGCGGCAGCACGCCCTCGATCGTGCCGAGGTCGACCAGGACCACCTTGGAACCGGCGCGCTGCTCGTGGTGCTGCACCACACCGGAGACGATCTCGTGCTCCCGATCGGCGTACTGGCCGTAGGTCGCCTCCTGGCGAGCCTCCCGCAGCCGCTGCATGATGACCTGCTTGGCGGTCATCGTGGCGATCCGGCCGAAGTCGTCCGGTGTGTCGTCGTACTCCCGGCTGGCGCCGTCGGGCCCCTGCTCGCGGGCGAGCACCGCCACCTCGCCGCTGGTGCGGTCGATGACCACCCGGGCGTCCGGCGCGGAGCCCGGGGTGTGGTGGTAGGCCGTGAGCAGGGCGGTCTCCAGCGCCTGCAGCAGGGTTTCGAAGGAGATCTCCTTCTCCCGCTCGATCCCGCGCAGTGCGGCCACGTCGAGCTTCACCGGGTCATCTCCTCACCGGCCGCGCTCTCGGCGCCGACCTGACGGCCCTCGTTGCTGGTCATCGGATCCGGATCGGCCTGCGGATCGAGATCGTCATCCGGTGCCGAGGACTGCGCATCGGTAAGATCATCGTACTCGGTGGCGGAGAACTCCACCTCGACGGTGGCCCGGGCCACCCGCTCGAACGCGATCCGGTCGATCCGGCGCGGCTGGGGACGACCCCGCCTGGCCGGCCCGACCGCCACCGAGAGCTCTGCCCCGGTCTCGTCGGCGGACACCACCCGACCCGAGACCTCGACGTCCTCGAGGTCCCGCACGGTCACCAGCCGACCCACGGCCCGCCGCCAGTGCCGCGGCCGGGTCAGCGGACGATCCACCCCGGGCGACGTGACCTCGAGCACATAGGCGCCGCCGGTCAGTGGCTCGCCGGCCGCCTCGGCCGCGTCGAGCAGCTCCGAGACGGCCCGGCTGGCCTCGGCCACCGCGTCCAGATCGATGCCGCCGTCGCGGTCCACCACCACCCGGACCACGCTGCGCGCACCGGCCTTGGTCACCACCACATCTTCGAGATCGAAACCCGCCTCGGCCAGGCTGGTCTCCAGCCTGGCCCGCACCTGCGGACGCACCACCGCACCGGAGCGCCGGCCCGCCCCGGCCGCACCCCGCCCTTTCCCCCGCCCGGAACCGGAGTCCCCCGCGCCTGACACCTGCCTTGTCCCTTCCCGCATCCGTTCATCCGATCATCTCGCCGACCCGGCTCACGGACCGCTCGACGCCGTCGACGCCACCGCCGCACAGGGCGGCGGAGCACTCGTGGCGGCCGCACGCCCGGACCGGGACCCGCGCCCCGCCGATACGCCCTGGTTCGTGACGCTCCGCGCCCAGGACCCGCCCAACCGTGCAGGGCGGGTCGCACCGGCACCGTCACAGGGCGCCGCCACGCAGCTCATGTCACGGGACACGGGACGGCCATTGAGGTGACACCCGCGCCTCATGCGCGGTGGTCGGCGTCAACGAATGAGATCCCCAGGGTACGTCCCCCCGCGGACGGGCCATCCGCCGCCCACCCGAGGCGGAGATCGGCCGGCTCACGGGGGCACTCGCGTGGGGTTCGAACACACCATCACGGGTCGCCGACGTCGGCGTGCGCGGGGCATCACCCGTGCGGTGTGCGAAGCTTGCTGACCGTGGACTCCGCGCAGCGCACACCCGCCTCCCGGCGGCGGGTTCTGGCGGGGCTGGGCACGATCGCGCTGGCCGCGGTCGCCGGTGCCGGCTGTTCCCGGACCGGATCGACCGGAGCCGGCGTGCCCGGGCGGGCCCTGTCGGCCGCGGATGTGGCCGCCGCCCGGGCCGCGGTCACCCGCGCGGCGGCGCTCGCGGTCGCCTACGGCGCGGCAGCCCAGCGACATCCGGCGCGGCGCGCCCTGTTCGAGACCCTGCGCGACCATCACGAGGTCGCTGTCACCACCGTCGCCGCGCAGGTCCCTGCGGCCGCCCCCACGACCGCCCCATCCGCCACGGCGACCGGACCCACCGGGCGCCCCACCACCGCGGCGCCGACCCAGGCGAGCGGCGAGGTACCGGCTGACCTGCTGCCGGCCGGCACCGACGACTCGCCCGCCGCGCTCCACGCCACGATCGAGACCCTGTACGGCGCCGAGAGCGCCGCCGCCACCACGGCCCGCGGCGACGCCCTCGAGGTCAGTGGGCTGCTCGCCCCCCTGTTCGCGAGCCTGTTCGCCGCCGGAAACGCCCAGAGCGAACTGCTCGACCGGGACGGCGACCCCGCCCTGGCCACGGCGACGATCACACCGACGGCCTCGCCCGCCGCGACCGCATCGGCGACATCAGCGGCCTCGGCGGCGAACCCGACGGCGGCGCGGGTGGCCGCACCGCCACCGCAGGCAGCCATCCTGCGGGCCCTGACCACCATGCTCGCGGCCAGCCATGGCGCGATCTATGCGACCGCCACGGCCGGCGGGGCGCTCGCCCCACAGGCGGCGACAGCGGCGGGCGCGCTCGCCCGCCAGCGCGCCCGCGAGGGCTGGCTGGCCCATCTGCGGCTACGCGACCAGCTGATCGCCCAGATCGAGGCGCGCGGTGGCGCGCCGGTGCCGGCGCTGGCCGCCTACCGGCTGCCGACCACACCGGTCGACGTGCCCACCGCCCTGCGCCTGCTGAGCCAGGTCGAGGACGTCTGCGCCGCCACCGCCCACGACGCCACCGCGCAGGTCGGCACCGACCTGCGGGCACTCACCGTCGACGCGCTGGCCGGGATGGCGCTGCGGGCCCAGCGGGCCCGGCTGGCCGCCGGCGCGTCGCCGGCCACCGCCAGCCGTGCCCTGCCCGGTGCGACCTGACCGGTGTGACCTGACCGACGGGCCCGGACCACCGCGTCCGCCGCGGTGCGGATCTCACCTGGTCGCGGTCGCGGCTCGGTAGAGGTGCTGGCGCGGGCGTGGTCTCAGCGCGCGCTCCACGCGCCGGGCTCACCGCTGAGCGAGGTGACGATCTCGGGCAGCCGGCCACCGGCGACGTCCGCGAGGGTCACGTTCTCCAGCACCCGGCGCAGGTTCACCCGGACGGCGATCCACACGTCCTGCAGGTTCTTGGCGGCGCCCTCGTAGTGGGCGTCCTCCGGACGTCGGCCACGCACACTGGCCAGCGGACCGTCGGTCACCCGGATCACCGAGGCGATCGTGATCTCGTCGGCGGGACGGCCCAGCTGATAGCCGCCGTCGGCCCCGCGCCGACTCTGGACGAACCCCGCCCGACGCAGGTCGGTGAGGATGTTCTCGAGGAAGCGCAGCGGCAGATCCTGGGCCTGGGCCAGCGACTCGCCCTTGACGAGTTGCCCGTCACTCGCCGCCAACGTCAGGAGTGCGCGCAGCGCGTAGTCGGCGCGAGCGGAGATCTGCATGCAGCCATTGTGCCGGCGACGTGCGCCGACGTGCCGACCGGTCAGGATTGACCGGCGTCACCACCACCATTCGCACCGCCGCCGTCGTGGCCGATCGCGCCCGGGCCAGCCGGCGGGTAACCCGCGGCTGTGGCCTCGGCGGACCCGGGCGCCGCCGTGTCCGCCGTGTTCCTCGACCGGCCGCGCTGCGCGGCGCGCACCGCCGAGTTACCCTCGGCCACCAGCCCACGACGGGCCCGCAGCTGACGATCGGCGGCGTTGAAGGCGGCGTCGACGAGCACACCGATGAAGAAGATGGTGATCATCGAGGCCATCACGCCGACCGCGTCGGTCAGATCGCGGGAGTTCTGCAGGTCCGCCCCGATCGACGGATGCCCGGGCACGATCACCAGGAGCTCACCGGCCATCAGACTGCGCCAGGCGAAGGCCCAGCCCTGCTTGAGCCCGGCCAGCACCGAGGGCAGCGCCGCCGGCGCCACGACGTACCGGTAGAGCGAGAACCCGCGGGCACCCATGCTGCGGCCCACCCGGACCAGCAGCGGCGGCACATAGTCGACGCCGTAGATCACGCCGTTGGCGATCGAGGGGGCCGCGCCGAGGATGACCACGAACAGGATCGCCGACTCGCTCAGCTGGAACAGCAGGATGGCCAGCGGGAACCAGACGACCGAGGGCATCGTCTGCAGTGAGGTGATGAACGATCCGATCGCCGTGCGCAGGATGGTGAACCGGGCGACCGCCAGACCGACCACGCCGCCGATCACCACGGCGAGCGCGTAGCCCTTGAGCGCCCGCACGATGGTGCGGACCAGCGCGTCCCAGAAGTGGCCGGTGCCCAGGCGGCTGCCGAACTCCCGCAACGCCGACACCGGGCCGGGCAGCACGTAGGTGGGCTTCCAGCCCGACCAGACCACCAGCTGCCAGACCAGCAGGAACACGACGAGCGCGCCGATCTTCGGCCAGGCCGCCGCCCAGGCCCGACCCGCCAGCGGTCGGCTCTGCGCGGTCGGGATGTCCAGCGCGTCCAGACCGGCGAGGACACCCGGGTCAAGGTCGTCCGCCGCGGTCCGGGTGTCACCCGGCGCGCTGGTGTCGCCCTTGGTCAGGGAACTCCGGTTGATGCCGATGTCAGTGGCCATGACGGCCGACCTCCTCACGCAGCCGAGTGGTCACCCGGGTGGCGAGTTCGGCCACCTGGGTCGAGTCGATCCGTCGTGGTCGGTCGATGTCGACGTCGAAGACCTCGGCCACCCGCCCGGGCCTGGACGACAGCAGCACGATGCGGTCCCCGAGCCGGACGGCCTCCCGCACGTCGTGGGTCACGAAGATGACCGTGACCCCGGTCTGCCGCCAGATCCGTTCGAGCTCGTCGTGCAACAGGTCCCGGGTCATCGCGTCGAGCGCGCCGAACGGCTCGTCCATGCACAGGATGTCGGCCTCCTGGGCGAAGGCCCGGGCGAGGCTGACCCGTTGGCGCATCCCACCGGAGAGCTCGTGCGGGCGACGGTCCGCCATCCCGGCGAGGCGGACCATCGAGAGCAGCTCGTCCACCCGGGCTCGACGTTCGGCCCGGCGGATGCCGCGCAGCCGCAGCGGTACCTCGACGTTGCCGCCGGCGGTCAGCCACGGCAGCAACGCGGAGTCCTGGAACATCATCCCGGTCCGCCGACCGGCGGTGTCCACCGTGCCGGTCGACGGGGCGTCCAGGCCGGCGATCAGCCCGAGCAGGGTCGACTTACCGCAGCCCGACGCGCCGAGCAGACAGAGGAACTCCCCGGACCGGACGTCCAGGCTCACGTTGTCCAGGGCCTGCACCTGGGCTGCGCCGGTGCCGAAGAACCGGCTGACGCCGTCGATGCGCAGGGCCGTGTCGGGCAGGACTGCGGTCATGGGTTGTTCCCCCGGTCGAACTGGTCGCGGGCCCCGGTGCTGACCGGGGCCCGCCCTACGAATGATCAGGAATCGGCGACGGTGGCCTTGCCCTGCTTGGTCAGGACGTCGTTGAGCGTGGTGAGGTCGAAGATCCCGTCCAGCTTGGCGCCCTTGAGCAGGCCAAGCTCCTCCTGGTGCTGGGCCGACAGCAGCAGCGACTTCGCGATCGGGTCCGGGGTGAAGGTGAGCGACTTCCAGGCCGAGGCGAGCACCTTGTCGGGCAGCGGCTTGCCGGTGAGCTTGCCCAGCGCGGTGTTGGCGACCGTCGCACCCGCGGCCAGGTCGGCGTTGAGCCCGTTGATCGACTCCACGTTCGCCGTGATGAGGCGCCGGACGATCTCCGGGTTCTTCTTGAGGTAGGCGGTGCGCACGATCAGCAGCGTGGTGACGAACTTGCCGTTCGTCTCGGGCCACTGGTCGGCCTCGTTGACGAGCACCTTGCCGCCGACGGCCACCAGCCGGGACGCGGTCGGCTCGGGCACCCAGGCGCCGTCGATCGCCTTGTTCTGGAAGGCGTCCACCGTCAGGGAGTTGTCCTGCGGCTTGATCGAGACGTCACCGCCGCCCTGGGTGTCGGTCCTGAGGCCGTTCTTCTTCAGGAAGTAACGCAGCGCCACGTCCTGCGTGTTGGCCAGACCCGGGGTGGCGATCGTCTTGCCCTTGAGGTCGGCGACCGAGGCGATCTCGGGCCGGACCACCAGGGACGCGCCACCGGAGGTCACCCCGGAGATGATCCGGATCGCGTCACCGTTGGACTTGATGAAGCTGTTGACCGCGGGGTTCGGGCCGATGTAGCCGGCGTCGATCGCGCCGGAGAGGATCGCCTCGGCCTCCTGCGTACCGGAGTTGAACGTCGCGGGCTTCAGCGTGACCCCGGGGCCGAGGTCCTTGGTGAAGATGCCCTTCTCGACCCCGTACAGCGCCGGCGCGTGGGTGAGGTTCGGGAAGTAGCCCAGCCGGAGCGTTCCGCTGACCTGGCCGGGCGTGGAGCTGGTCGAGTCGACCGACGAGCCGTCGCTGCCCGAACTGGAGCAGCCGACCAGCGCAAGCGCCACGGCGCCCACGGTGATCAGTGGCGTCAGAGCACGCCACAAGCGGCTCGATTTCATGTAAACCCCCAGTTCACGCGGGCGACGGCCCGCGCCATGCAAGTCGATCGAAGTCATCGGGATGGTAAGCATGCCAGATGACCCCGATGCTGGCCATGTGCGGCCATCGTCCGGACATGGTTGCGCAACAATTCACACCACATCACCACACATTCAGCGCAAAACGGACGACGCTGGCGGTTCGGGGGGTCGGGCACGGGGTCAGAACAGGAGCGCGGGGTCAGAACAGGATCGAGGCGAAGGTGTCGACCCGCTGGAAACCGACCCGCTCGTAGACCCGCCGGGCGGCATGGTTGAAGTCGTTCACGTACAGGCTGACCTTCGGCGCCAGCGCGGCGCGGGCCAGCGCGACGACACTCGCGGTGCCGGCCGCGCCGAGCCCGCGGCCACGCAGCGCCGGGTCGACCCAGACCCCCTGGATCTGGCAGACGTCCCCGGCGACCGCGCCGACCTCGGCCTTGAACAGCACCCGGCCGTCGACGATGTGGGCGAACGAGCGGCGTTGGCCGATGAACTCGGCGACGCGGGCCCGGTAGAGGGTGCCGCCGTCGGCGAGCACCGGCGACACGCCGATCTCCTCGGTGAACATGGCGATGCAGGCCGGCAGCAGGACATCCAGCTCGTCGGGCCGCACCGGCCGCACGAGCGGATCGGGGGCGACCAGCGGCGGACCGTCGATGACCAGCAGCGGCTGGTCATCGCGGATCTCGCGGGCCCGGCCCCAGACCGGCTCCAGATAGCGCCACATCGTCATGACCGACGAGGAGAGACCGACGACGGAGGAGCATCTCCGGCCCTGGCGGCGGGCCCGTTCGGCGAACAGTCTCGCCGACACCGGACCCGCCGCGACGGGCCAGAGATTGGCTCCGGAGTAACACACCGCGGCCAGATGTCCGTCCACCAGGTGGCCCCACATCTCGGCGCCGAGGCGCCAGGGGTCCAGCCCGGCGGCCTCGACTCGCGAGGCCACGAAGACATCGGCGACGGGATTGCGGGCCAGCAGCTCACGCACCGCGGGAAGATCGCGGTCATCGAGCAGACGCGTCGGCGCGGAACGCAGCGGCAGGCCCATCCGGCGGACCGACTAGCTGACGGAGACGGTGGGCTCGCCGGAGGCGGTGCCCGCGTCCGTCATCTGCTCGGCCAGGCGCATGGCCTCCTCGATGAGGGTCTCCACGATCTGTGCCTCCGGCACCGTCTTGATCACCTCGCCGCGGACGAAGATCTGGCCCTTGCCGTTTCCGGAGGCCACGCCGAGGTCGGCCTCACGCGCCTCGCCCGGCCCGTTCACCACACATCCCATCACGGCGACGCGCAACGGGACCTCCATGCCCTCCAGGCCGGCGCTGACCTGGTTCGCGAGGGTGTAGACATCGACCTGGGCCCGCCCGCAGGACGGGCAGGACACGATCTCGAGCTTACGCTCGCGCAGCCCCAGGGACTCCAGGATGGCGGAGCCGACCTTGACCTCCTCCACCGGCGGTGCGGACAGCGACACCCGGATGGTGTCGCCGATCCCCTCCGACAGCAGCGCGCCGAAGGCCACCGACGACTTGACCGTCCCCTGGAACGCGGGGCCGGCCTCGGTGACACCGAGGTGCAGCGGGTAGTCGCAGGACTGGGCGAGCAGGCGGTAGGCCTGGATCATCACGACCGGGTCGTGGTGCTTCACCGAGATCTTGATCTCGCGGAAGTCGTGCTCCTCGAACAGCGAGCACTCCCACAGCGCCGACTCGGTGAGCGCCTCCGGGGTGGCCTTGCCGTACTTGGCCAGCAGGCGCTTGTCGAGCGAACCGGCGTTGACGCCGATCCGGATCGGGACGCCGGCGCCCTTGGCCGCGCGGGCGATCTCGCCGACCTTGTCATCGAAGGCCTTGATGTTGCCGGGGTTGACGCGGACCGCGGCGCAGCCGGCATCGATCGCGGCGAAGACGTACTTCGGCTGGAAGTGGATGTCGGCGATGATCGGGATCGGTGACTTGCGGGCGATCTCCGGCAGGGCGTCGGCATCGTCCTGGCTTGGTACCGCCACCCGGACGATCTGGCAGCCCGAGGCGGTGAGCTCGGCGATCTGCTGCAGGGTCGCGTTGACGTCCGAGGTCAACGTCGTGCACATGGACTGAACGGAGACCGGAGCGTCACCCCCGACCGGGACGTTGCCCACGTGGATCTGCCGGCTCTTGCGCCGCGTACCGAGCGGTCGCGCCGGAGCGGATGGCATGCCCAGAGTAACGGTCACGTTGTCCTCACTGGCGAATCGAGAAAAGGGATCGACGTTCGACTGATTCGGCCTGTCGACTGCGGGACGCAGGGCAGTAAGACGCAGCGCGGCGGACTGCCCGGGTCGCGTCGGACCCGCGTCGGGCCACTGGTGCGCGTCACTGGTTCAGACGGATGGGATTGATGATGTCGGCGGACAGCAGGAGCAGGCTGAACCCGAACAGGACGACGACCGTGGCGTACGTGGCCGGTAGCAGCTTGGCGAAATCCACCCTTTTGACAGGTCCACGGTATCCCCGCAGCCGGCGCAGGCCATGTCGGGCCTGTTCGAAGCCCAGGACGGCGATGTGGCCGCCGTCCAGCGGGAGCAGTGGCAGCAGGTTGAAGATTCCCACCGCCAGGTTGATCGCGGCGACCAGAACGAGGAACTGACGCAGCCGGTCAACACCGGAACTGTCCGGCGCCGACACGACATCCCCGCCGATGCGAGCCGCGCCCACCACGCTGATGAAACCCTCTGGGTCCCGGTCCTTGTCGAAGATCTTACCCAGGTCGTCGAGGCGATGAGTCAGCGTGTCATACATCCCGGTGAACCCGGAGCCGATCACCGAGAACGTGTGCGGCACCGCAGCGAGCGGGCCGTAGTGCACCGTTTCGGTCCCCGGACGCACACCGAGCGCACCGACCGGATCGTTGCCGGCGGCGCCGGTCAGCCGGTTGCGCCGGACCTCGACGAGGTTCGGGGTGAGCGTGAGGTCGCGCCCGTCGCGGCGGACGACCAGCGTCGCCGGGCCGGCGCCGTGCTCGCGCACCTGGCGGGTGAACTGGGCCCAGCTGTCCACGGCCACGCCGTCGAAGCTGCGCACCCGGTCGCCGGGACGCAGCCCGGCCGCCGCGGCGGGGCCGGGACCCGCGCAGGTCGCCGTCGCCGCCACACAGCTCGTCGACCCGATCTTCGACTCGCTGATCTGCGTGGTCCCCATCGTGACCAACACCCCGTAGATCAGCACCATGGCGATGACGAAGTGCACGAACGACCCGGCTGACATGACCACGAGGCGGGCCCGGGCCGGCGCGTTGTAGAACGCCCGCGGCTCGTCCGCCGGATCGATCTCCTCCAGCGGCGTCATTCCCTCGATCTTCACGAAACCGCCGGCCGGGATGGCCTTGACCCCGTACTCGGTCTCGCCGCGGCGACGTGACCACAACGTCGGACCGAAACCCACGAAGAACTTCGACGCCTTCATGCCGTAGTGCCGCGCGGTCACGAAATGACCGGCCTCGTGCGCCACCACGGACACGAGCAGTGCGGCGGCGAACGCCACGATGCCGAGAATCTCCATCAGGCCGGCCTCCGCCGACAGGGACAGCTCACACTGCCTCCCGCTCGCTGTTGCGCCGGATCAGCCGCTGCGCGGTCTCGCGGGCGTCCCGCTCGGTGGCGAAGACCTCCTCGAGCGAAGGGTGATCGATCACCTGGTGCTCGGAGATCACCTCGGCCACCAGATCGACGATCCGGACGAAGGGCAGGCGACCGGCGAGGAAGGCCGCGACCGCCTCCTCGTTGGCCGCATTGAACACCGCGGGCGCCGTTCCGCCCCGGCGACCGGCCGTACGGGCCAGGTCCACCGCCGGAAAGGCCGTGGTGTCCAGCGGCTCGAAGGTCAGGGCCTGCGCACGGGTCCAGTCCATCGGCGGCTGCGCGTGGGCCACCCGGTCCGGCCAGCCCAGGGCGAGCGCGATCGGCAGGCGCATGTCCGGCGGGGAGACCTGGGCGATGGTGGAACCGTCGGTGAACTCGACCATCGAGTGCACCAGCGACTGGGGGTGCACGACGACCTCGATGTCGTCGTAGGGAACGCCGAAGAACAGGTGGGCCTCGATGAGCTCCAGACCCTTGTTCATCAGGGTGGCCGAGTTGATGGTCACCACCGGCCCCATGTCCCAGGTCGGATGGGCCAGCGCCTGCTCCCGGGTGACCGCGGCGAGCTCGTCGCGCCGACGGCCGCGGAAGGGCCCGCCGCTGGCCGTGAGGACCAGCTTGCGCACCTCCTCCTGCCGGCCGCCGCGCAGGCACTGGGCCAGCGCCGAGTGCTCGGAGTCGACCGGGACCAGCCGGTTCGGGTCGCCGCCGAGCGCGTCGAGCACGAGCGGACCGCCGGCGACCAGCGACTCCTTGTTCGCCAACGCCACCGTGTGCCCCGCGGCCAGCGCCGACAGCGTCGGAGCCAGACCCACCGACCCGGTGATGCCGTTGAGCACCGTGTCGCACGGCCAGGCCGCGATCTCACTGGCCGCGTCCGGCCCGGCGAGGATCTTCGGCACCGCGAACTCGCCCTTGCGGTAACCCCGCCGACTCGCCTCGGCGAAGAAGGCGAGCTGCAGGTCCTGGGCCGCCGATGCCGCGGCCACACCCACCGCCTGCACGCCGAGATCGAGAGCCTGGGCCGCCAGCAGGTCGACCCTGGACCCGCCACCCATCAGCGCCACCACCCGGAAGCGATCCGGATTGCGTCGCACGACGTCTATGGCCTGGGTTCCGATCGAGCCGGTGGACCCGAGCAGAACAACTTCACGCAGGTTCGAAGCCTCCACCACACCCACATTCTCGCAGGCCGCTCGCCGGGCCGGAGCCCCCCTGTTCGGTTCATGACAGGTACCACCCGATGATGCGCAATCGGTCCGAGGGGTAACCGTGATCGTGACGTCCGGGTCCACCCGCCCCTGCCGGTCGGCCCGACCCGTCCGGGCCGACCGGCAGGGGCCCCCTTCGCCGCCTGCCGCCGGCCCCGTTCAGCGGGCGCGCACGGCCCCGTTCTGGACGGCCGTGGTGGGCGTGACCTGCTGCGCGGGGGCGGTGGTCGCGGGTGTCTGCCCGTCGCCGTCCACCGGTGGGGCCGTGGACCCGCTCGCCGTCGGCGCGGGCGCGGTGGGCGGCGCGCTCGCCCCCGCCGGGCCGCTCGGGGCGGTCGGGGTGGGGGCCTGCGGGGCCACCGACGGGCCCGGCACCGTGGTGCCACCACCGGCGGCGGCGTCACCGCCCAGGTCGGCCGCCGTCGGCGTGTAACCGAAGAAGGTGAGCGCGACGATGGTGGCGTTCAGCGCCATCGACGTCGCACCGCGCTCCGGGCGGGCCTGGGCGCCGGGCCAGGTGTGCCCGCCGGCCTGCATGACCAGCAGCCCGACGTCGCGGTCAGCCGGGCAGCCCGACCACACCGTGCGGGACCAGTCAGCGGTGTCGACGGCCGAGGAGCGGGCACCCGAGCAGCCCAGCGCGGAGGCGTACCGGGCCAGCCGGTCGGGCGCCGGCTGGGCGACGCTGCCGGTGTACGGCGCCGCCCGCGCCGGCCCACCACCGTTCAGCGGCGCGATCGGGTCCCCCGCCCCGTGGATCTCCAACAGGCTGGCGGACGGCCGAGCGCACGACGTCGGCAGCACACTCGCCGCCACTGCCACGGCCGCGACGAAGCGACCCGGCAGCCCGCACAGCGCGGTGAGCACCATGTCCGCGCCGTCGGCGTAGCCCACGGCGAAGATCCGCTTGACGTCCAGGCACATCCGGCCGGTCAGATCGTTGAGCAGCAGCCCGCTGAACAGCACGTCGTCGGGCCCGACCGCCGCCGAACGCGGGAAGTTCCACCGGGCGCGCTCCCCGACCGGGAAGGCGACCACGAACCCCGCTCTGGTGCCCTGGTCGGCCAGGTGCGTGTACGCCTCGAGATCGAACGCGCTCTGACCGGTGTCGTGGTAGCCGACGAGCAGCGGCAGCGGCCGGGCCGCGCCACCGGCCGCGCCGGTGGGCACCGCGAGCACGTAGGACCGGGTCACGCCGGCGACCTGCAGCGTGCGGGTACTGACCCCCGAGGGCAGCGTCCGACCGGTCACACAGCCACTGGTCGGCGGCGGGGGAACCGTCGGCGTCGGTGCGGCGGACGACGCCGCGGCCGCCCGCGGACTGTCCGAACCCGCCGGGCCGCCATCGGCCGCGGTCGTCCTCGCCGGGCCCGGCCCGCGCGACATCGCGTACCACAGCAGCACCAGCAGGACGCCCACAGCCGCGACGATCGGCAGCCACACGGTGTTCGTCGTGCGGGTCCGGTGCCGCAGCGCCGCGCGACGTCGGCCCCCCGGCGGACTACCGGAGACCACGGCGCTGGGCCGGTTCGGCGGCCAGTTGGCCGCAGGCGGCAGCGATCTCCCGCCCCCGGGTGTCACGCACCGTCGTGGCGATGCCGCGCTCGCGCAACCGGCGAACGAAGGCCCGCTGTCCGGACTCCGCGCTGGCCCGCCAGGACGAGCCGGCCGTCGGGTTGAGTGGGATCAGGTTCACGTGCGCCAACTGGCCGGAGAGCAGGGTGGCCAGGGCGTCCGCCCGAGGCACGTCGTCGTTGACGCCATCGATCAACGCGTACTCGATGCTGACCCGCCGCCCGGTGCGCTCGGCGTAGGCCCACGCCGCGGCCAGCACCTCGGCCACCGGCCACCGGTTGTTGATCGGGACCAGTTCGTCGCGCAGTTCGTCGTCCGGCGCGTGCAGGGACACCGCGAGCGTCACCGGCAGTCGCTGCTCGGCCAACCGGTGCATCGCCGGTACCAGGCCCACCGTGCTGACCGTGAGGCCACGCGCGGACAGCCCGAGCCCCTCCGGCGGCTCGGCCACCAGACGGTGCAGCGCCGCGAGGAGAGCGCCGAAGTTGGCCAGCGGCTCCCCCATCCCCATGAAGACGACGTTCGACAGCCGCCGGTTGCCCTCGCCGAGGTCGCCGCGGCGCAGCGCCCGCGCCGCGTGGACGACCTGCTCCACGATCTCCCCCGTCGACAGGTTGCGGGTCAGCCCGCCCTGACCGGTGGCGCAGAACGGGCAGCCCATCCCGCAGCCGGCCTGGCTGGAGACACAGACCGTGGCCCGATCCGGATAACGCATGATCACCGACTCGATGAGCGCGCCGTCCCCGGTCCGCCAGGCGATCTTGCGGGTCTGGCCGTCATCGCAGGTCAGCGTCTTGGCCGGGGTGAGCAGCCGCGGCAGCAGCGCCGCGAGCAGCGGCTCACGGATCCGCTCGGGCAGGTCGGTCATCTGCGCGGCCGTGTCGGCGTCGAGCAGCCGGGCGAAGTAATGCCGGGAGAGCTGGTCGGCACGGAAGGCCGGCAGGCCCAACGAGACGGCGACCGCCCGACGATCCTCCCGGGAGAGATCGGCCAGGTGTCGGACGGGCCGCCCCGTCCGCCGCGACAGGGTCAGGCTGACCGACCGGTCGGCTGGTGCGGATGCCTGCGCCGTGGGGGCTGCTGGCGTGGGGGTCGCCGGCCCGGGTTGGGCTGACCCGGGTTGGGCTGACCCGGATGGGGCGGTCGAGGAAGTCATAGCGGCTCCAGTGTGCCAGCCAGCCGCTGCCCAGACGAATACGGTGATTCGCCCCGGACCCGCGGGGCAGCCCGGACGTCCAGGTCAGCCGACGTCAGTGCAGGAAGGCTGTCAGCAACAGCCAGGAGACGGGAGCGGTGCACAACAGCGAGTCCAGCCGGTCCATGATGCCGCCATGGCCGGGTAGCAGACTGCCCATGTCCTTGATACCGATGTCCCGTTTGAGCAGCGATTCGCCGAGATCCCCGACGGTGGCGGTGGCGGCGGTGGCCAGCCCCAGCAGCATCCCCTGCCAGGCATGCGCCCCCAGCGGCCAGGCGACGACCACCGCGGCGACGGTCACACAGGCGAACACGGAACCGGCGAAACCCTCCCAGGACTTCCCCGGTGACACGCTGGGTGCCAGCTTGTGGCGACCGCCGGAGAGCACGCCGGCCGCGTAGCCACCGATGTCGCTGGCCACCACCGTGCCGATGAAGGCCAGCACCCGAAAGCTGCCCTGGGACGCCCCGGTCAGCAGCGCCGCGAACCCGGCGGGGAAGCCCACATAGGCGGCGACGAACACGATGCCGGCCAGATCACGCAGCAGTCCGTCGCTCGGCCCGAGGACCCGCATGACGATCGCGGCCGCGATCGTCACCAGCACCGCGGCCAGCAGGCCGTCCAGCCCACCGAGGAAGGCGACGGGGGGGATCACGAACGCACCCACGGCCAGCGGCACGATCGGGATGCGCCGTCCTGTCAGGCGCAGCGCGCGGATGACCTCGACCGTCCCGATCGCGACCGCGGCACCGACCACGACGGTGAACGCCGCACGGACGGTGAACAGCGTGACCAGGATGATCGCACCCAGCAACGCGCCGACGCCGATCGCCGCCGGTAGGTCGCGTCCCGCTCGGGACCGCCGGGGCGGGGCCGTCATCGGTGCTTCGGGGTTCGCGCTCTGCCCGCCGTCAACCACGGTCGGGCCGTTGACTGCCGTCATGAAGGCTTTCATCCCGACGCAGAAATCCGGTTCGAACAGGGCGACCCGCGCGGATCACACTGACAGCAGATCCGCTTCCTTGAGTCGGAGCAGCTCGTCGACCTGCCCGACATAGCGGTGCGTGGCCTCGTCGAGGTCCTTCTCCCCCCGGCGGCCCTCGTCCTCACCGGCGTCGCCGTCGCGGACGATGCGGTCGATGGCGTCCTTGGCGTGTCGCCGCACGTTACGGATGCTGATCTTGGCGTCCTCGGCCTTGCCGCGCGCGACCTTGACCAGGTCCCGGCGACGCTGCTCGGACAGCTCCGGGAAGACGATCCGGATGATCGTGCCGTCGTTGCTGGGGTTGACGCCCAGATCCGAGTCCCGCACGGCCTTCTCGATCGCCGCCAGTGACGACTTGTCGTACGGCGTGACGATCACCATGCGTGGCTCGGGGATGTGGAACGACGCGAGCTGCTGCACGGGTGTCAGGGCACCGTAGTAGTCCACCACGATCTTGGAGAAGACCGCGGGGGTGATGCGGCCGGTACGGATGTTCGCGAAGTCCTCCTTGGCGACCGTGACGGCCTTCTCCATCTTCTCCTCAGCATCGAGAAGTGTGTCGTCGATCACCGCAGTTCCTTCCGTCCGCTGCTCGCTACGATCACGATGCTCGCACAGCCGTCCGACGCAGTGTCCCGTACCGGCTCACCGCCGGGTGGCCCGGGGTGGCACGCCACGGTCGATGAATCCCACCCGCCGGTGGGTGCCGGCCGGTGCTCCGGCTGGAGGCCCGACCGGAGTACCGGCCAGGGCCCGGCAACGCGAAACCGGCGGGTGGTCAGGTCGACCACCCGCCGGCTGGTCCGGTCTGATCCGATCCGCGGTTCCCCGCGGCCGACCGGATCAGCGCGACCGGTGTGCCCGTGCTCAGGCCTGCCGGATGTTGAACCGGGAGAACCTGGCGATCTCGATCTTCTCGCCCAGTGTCGCGCCGGCCTGGTCGACCATGGCCCGGATCGTGAGCTTTCCGTCCTTCACCCAGGGCTGGTCCAGCAGGACGCTGGCCTTCACGTAGCCGTTGACCCGGCCCTCGACGATCTTCGTGATCGCGGCCTCGGGCTTGCCCTCTTCCCGCGCGGCCGCCTCGTAGATCTTCCGCTCGGCCTCGAGCACCTCGTTGGGGATCTCGTCGGCGTTCACGTACAGCGGGTCAGCCGCCGCGATGTGCTGCGCGAGGTCGCGGGCCAGCTGCTTGAAGCCCTCGGTCTTGGCCACGAAGTCCGTCTCGCAGCGCACCTCGACCAGCACACCGAGGGTCGGCGGGAGCTGCGGGTCGGTCCGGTGCAGGTAGGACTCGACCAGGCCGTTGGCGGCGCTGCGGGCGGCACGCTTGGCGACCTGCGCCTTGCCCTTCTCCCGCAGCCAGGCCTTTGCCTTCTCGAAGTCGCCGTCGTGGTCGACCAGCGCCTTCTTGACGTCGCTCATCCCGGCCCCGGTCAGTTCGCGGAGCTTGCGGATGTCAGCAACGGGGATGTCTGCCATGGTGCTCTTCTCGTCGGTGAGATCGAATGCTGTCGTTGTCCAGACCGGGGCGCGCGGCACCGCGGGGTCGGATCAACGGTCTCACGAGCTGTCCGCCCATGCCGCCGTGGGCCGACCCGCCTCGGAGCCGCCCGGCCCCGAGGGGGATCAGACCGCCGAACCGACCGGGGCCTGGGGCTCGCTCTCGGCGGCCACGGCAGCCGCGTCGTCGACCACGGGCGTCTCGGTGGCCGCGCTCGCCTCGGTGACCGCGGGCGTCTCGGTGGCCGCAGGCGCGTCGCTGGCCGCCTCGGCATCGGTGGCCGGGGCTGCCTCGGCATCGCCGGCCGGGGCCGCGTCGGCCTCCGGCGCCGCGCCCTCACCGCGCAGCACCGCCTGCTCCCACTCGGCCAGCGGCTCGTTGCCCGTCGCCGGCTCGGGCTTGGCGTCCGCCGAGCTCGAGGCCCCGGCCCGGGACATCAGACCATCGGCGACCGCGTCCGCGACCACACGGGTCAGCAGGGCGGCGCTGCGGATGGCGTCGTCGTTGCCCGGGATCGGGTAGTCGACCTCGTCGGGGTCGCAGTTGGTGTCGAGGATGGCGACCACCGGGATACCCAGCTTGCGCGCCTCACCGACCGCGATGTGCTCCTTCTTCGTGTCCACGACCCACACGGCGCTCGGCACCCGGCTCATGTCACGGATACCGCCGAGGGTCCGCTCGAGCTTGGCCTTCTCCCGGCTCAGCACGAGCTGTTCCTTCTTCGTGCGGACCTCGGTGCCGCCGGTGACCTCGATCTCCTCCAGCTCCTTGAGCCGCTGAAGCCGCTTGTAGACGGTGGAGAAGTTGGTCAGCATGCCACCGAGCCAGCGCTCCTTGACATACGGCATCCCGACCCGCGCGGCCTGCTCCTCGATGGCCTCCTGCGCCTGCTTCTTCGTGCCGATGAACAGCACCGTGCCGCCGTGGGCCACGGTCTCCTTGACGAAGTCGTACGCGCGGTCGATGTACGAGAGGGTCTGCTGCAGGTCGATGATGTAGATGCCGTTACGCTCTGTGAAGATGTAACGCTTCATCTTCGGGTTCCAGCGCTTGGTCTGGTGCCCGAAGTGAACGCCGCTCTCCAGCAGCTGCTTCATCGTGACGACGGCCATGGCACGTCGCTCCTCTCCGCCCGGCCGCAGCCGGACGCCTCGGTTGTGACGGCGCCGCCCCGCGGCTGGCGCCCCTGACGCCCGTGGTCATGGCCGTCGCAGGTGCGACGGACCGAGGCGACCCTCCCGAGAACCTGCCCCGCGGGCTGTTCCGCCAGCAGCGATACCGGCGGTCAGACCAGCTGCGGGCCGGTCGGAAGTGGGCGTGCGAACTGGGTTCGGAGACCGATCCCTGTGGTCATGGTACCCGCCCGAGCGCCGAGGTCTCAGCGGCTGTCACCCCACGCCGGGACCCCCGTCACCGGCCGCGCGGACCGGCACGTCGGCGCGGCCGGCGCGACCGTCGAATCGATCTTCGACCCGGCGGCATACCAGCCCCGTCCCCAGTCTCCCCCGGGACGGCGACCCAGCCGCTGTCGCGCAACGGTTCGTCCCACTGTCGCCGCATCGCAGGTCAGCGGCGTGACCGCGGCCTTCCCCGCGCAAATTGTCCACAGCGCGAAACATCGTGCTTTCCAAGCCGTGGAATTACCCGCACCGTGGAACGCGGTCGACCCGCCGCTTCGCGGGTCGACCAGCGGCGGCCGGGAGCACCCCGGACCATCCCGGCCGCCGCGCCTCCCCCGACCCCGGAGGTCGTTGCCCATGCCCCGCACGCCCCGTCCCGATCCGTGGTGGTTCGTCGTGCCGACGTTGGCCATCCTGATCGCCCTGGGCTGGCCTTCGCGCCTGCCGGTCAACCCTCGAGCGGACCCGCGAGCCACCGTCCTGTCCGGGCGGCCGGCACTCGCGGAGGCGCCGGGCGCCGAGGTGGCCCCGCCGGCCCGGCCCGGCCCGCCGCGTGGCGCTGTCGCCGTGGTCGATCCGATCCGTCAGGCCCTCGCGCCGCTGGCCCATCCGGCCGTGCCGAACGCGATGCCAGCCACGATGCCGGTCGCGACGGCCACCCCAGGTGGCTCGATCACCCACCTGACCCCCGATCCTCTCCCCGAGCCGAGTGCCACCAGGCCCGGGGCTTCCAGGCGACCGGCCCTGCCCCCGCCGGTCGCTACCCGTCCGGGCGGCGGCGCGACCTCACCCGCCGCGTCGCCGCCCGGCACCGGGCATCCCCTGGGCGTCACCGCCTCGCCGACGGTCGGGATACCTGCACCGGCCGCGAGCGGCTCGGCTACGGCTGCTGGCGGGTCCCGACCCAGGTTGGGATGGCCGCTACCCGGGCCGGTCGCCGTCAGCCGCGCCTTCGAGCGACCGGCGACGCCGTTCGGGCCCGGGCACCGCGGCGTTGATCTTCCCGCCCCGCCCGGCGGCCCGGTGATCGCGGCCGCCGACGGCACGGTGAGTTTCGCCGGGCCGGTGGCGGGCCGCGGCGTGGTGACGGTCACGCACGGCGAGCTGCGTACGACCTACGAACCCGTGCTTCCCACCGCCCAGGTCGGCGCGGTGCTGCGCGCCGGTGAACCGCTGGGCACCCTGCTGGCCGGTCACGGCGGCTGCCCGGCTCCAGCCTGCCTGCACTGGGGGCTGCTCCGCGGCAGCGAGTACCTGGATCCGCTGGGCATGTTCCGTCGCGTCCCACCCCGCCTGCTACCGCTGGGCGGCGTCAACGCCAGGTAGGAGCACCGCCTCGTCAGGCGGCGCGGAACAGGTCCTCTCATCCCCGGGTCGGTCAGGCCCGGGGATGCGCCTGTTCGAAGGCCGCCCGGAGCCGTTCGGGCGTCACATGGGTGTAGATCTGCGTGGTCGCGAGACTGGCATGGCCGAGAAACTCCTGGACCGAACGCAGGTCGGCGCCCCCCTCGAGCATGTGCGTCGCCGCCGAGTGGCGCAGCCCGTGCGGGGTCAGCCCCGCGGGCAGGGCGGCGTCAGCCATACGTAGCCGCAGCACCCGCCGGACGGCGCGCGGATCGAGGCGTCCACCGCGCTGACCCAGCAGCAGGGCGGCCCCCGCGGCACCGGTCGACAACCACGGTCGCCCGGCCCGCAGCCAGGCGCGCAGGGCCGCCGCGGCTGGCACCCCGAAGGGCACACTGCGTTCCCGGCCGCCCTTGCCCCGCACCCGCAGCAGGCGCCGCTCATCGTCCACGTCGCCGAGGTCGAGGCCACACAGCTCGGAGACCCGCAGCCCGCTGCCGTACAGCAACTCCAGCACCAGGTCATCGCGCAACGCGACAGCGCGCCGGGTCCGCGCCGCCGCCTCACGCTGCTGGCCCACCCCCGCGGCCGATGCCGACGCCGCCGGCGGCGAGGGCGGGGGTGCCGATGCGAGCAGGGTTCTGGCCGCCTCGGCGCTGAGGATCTGCGGGACCTGGCGGACCGTGCGCGCACCGACCAGGCGGGCGGCGACATCCTCGGTGAGGTAGCCACGGCGTGCGGCGAAGGCGCAGAAGACCCGCGCCAGTGAGGCCCGACGCGCCAGCGTGGCCGGGGCGACCCCGGCCACGCGCATGGCGGCCAACCAGCCGCGCAGAAGATTCAGATCCAGCTCGGCGAGATCGGCGGCCCCGGCCCGCGCCGCGTGCGCGCGCAGACCCGCGAGGTCACCCAGATAGGCCCGGACGGTCTGCGGGGACCGGTTGCGCTCGGCGATGAGATGGCGCCGGAAGGCCAGCGTCACCTCGGCCCAGCCCTGGCCGCCGTCACCCGCCTCCGCGGGTTCCTGTCCTGCCGTCACGTCCTGTCCTGCCGTCACGTCCAGGACGGTGCCGGTGCCGGGCATACCCGTCAAGGCCTGCGCGCGGGCCGGCCGAACCTCACGGCCGGCGGGTGGTGGACGGGGCCCGGCCGAGTTCGGTGAGCCGGTATCCCCCGGGCACCGCGTCGACGAGCCCCTCGACGACCAGCGGCCCCAGCATCGCCAGCACGTCCTGGGGTCGCAGGCGCAGCGCACCGGCCAGTGCGGACAGTCCGATCGTGGCCCGGGCGGGCATCGAGTCCAACAGCTCCCGGACGATCGCGGACAGCCCGTCGCGGGCGTCGCGGGCGTTCTCGCGCCCGGCGAACGAACCGACGTCGGCGATCTCCTCGCAGATGTCGTCGGCACTGGTCACGAGGGTGGTCTGTTCCCGGAAGTCGCGTAGCAGCCGATGACAGCCGGCGCTGGTGGAGCTGGTCACCGGACCCGGCACGGCCAGCACCTGACGCCCGAGCCGCCGCGCGTGCGCGACGGTGTTCAGCGCCCCGCTGCGCAGCCCCGCCTCGACGATCACCGTTGCCCGGCACAGCGCGGCGATCACCCGGTTGCGGGTCAGGAAGCGGCGTCGAAACGGCGGTGTGCCCGGCGCGATCTCGCTGATGACGGCGCCGACGTCGGCGATCTCGGCCAGCAGCCGCGCGTGCGCGCCCGGGTAGGGCACATCGACACCACCGGCGAGCACCGCGATCGTGCGGCCGTGGGCGGCCAGCGCCGCCCGGTGGGCGGCGGCGTCGATGCCGAAAGCGGCTCCTGACACGATCGTCCAGCCGCGTTCGGCCAGGTCGAAGGCGATCTCGCCGGCCAGATGGAGCCCGTAGCTCGTCGCCGCCCGACACCCCACCACCGCGACGCTCCTCGCCGCGAGCGCCTGCGGATCCGCCGGACCACGCACCCACAGACACAACGGCGCGCCCGGCAGCGAGCCGCCCCGCTCCCCGGGCAGGCGATCCAGGGCGTCCAGCGAGGTCGGCCACTGCGGATCACCGGGGCACACCAGGCGGGCCCCCACCCGGGCGGCGGCCTCCAGATCGCGGTGTGGGTCGACCCCCGGGTGCGCCGCCCGGGCCCGCTCCCACACGGCCGCGGCACCGAACCGGCCCACCTCGAGAGCCACCGCACGCCGCTCCGGGCCGTAGGCGCGGGACAACGCGACCCGAGCGAGCCGCTCCGGGCTCGACGCGTCGCCACCGGCCGCCTCGATCGGCCCCGGCCGGACCGGGCCCGGCTCGGCGGACTCGCCGCGCGCACTCATCTCGCCCACCCGGGCAGCCGCAGATCGAGGGCCGCCCCGACCT
The DNA here is from genome assembly GCF_023242945.1 of Frankia umida. Lineage (NCBI taxonomy): Bacteria > Bacillati > Actinomycetota > Actinomycetes > Frankiales > Frankiaceae > Frankia > Frankia umida. Next base: position 83,572 of record NZ_JALKFT010000008.1, on the reverse strand, counting down.
GCTCGGCTCCTGGCTGCGACCGATCGGCGAGATCGGCGAACGTCCAGGCCAGGCGCAGCACGCGGTCGAGCCCGCGCAGGGTCAGCAGGCCCCGTTCAAGGGCCCGTTCGGCCGGCGCGACCACCCCGCGGGGCAGCGGCCAGTCGCGGCGCAGCACCGGACCGGGCACCTGGGCGTTGCACCGCCATGGGGTGTCGGCCCATCGGGTGGCCGCCCGTTCGCGGGCTCGCGCGACCCGGGCGGCCACCGTGGCTGTCGGCTCGCAACGCCGCGCGTCGGCGCGCAGCTCGGCCCGACTCGGCACACTGAGCGCCACCTGGATGTCGATGCGGTCCAGCAACGGCCCGGACAGCCGGGCGAGGTAGCGCCGACGGACCAGGCTCGGGCACTCGCAGGCCGCCGAGCGCGACCCCTGCGCCTTCGCGCACGGACATGGATTGGCCGCGAGAACGAGCTGGAACCGCGCCGGGAAGCGGGCGGTCACCCGGGCCCGGGCGATCTCGATCGTGCCGGTCTCCATCGGCTGGCGCAGCGCGTCGAGGCTTGACCTGCCGAATTCCGGAGCCTCATCGAGGAACAGGACGCCGTGGTGCGCCTGGCTGGCCAGGCCTGGTCGTACCACCGCCACACCCGAGCCGACCAGCGCCGCGGGCGTGGCACTGTGATGCGGGTTGCGATAGGGCGGCCGGGTGATCAGCGGGGCCTCGACCGGAAGCTGCCCGGCCACCGAATGGACCGCGGTGACCTCCAGGGCTGCGCCGCGGTCGAGATCGGGCAGCAGGCCCGGGAGCCGGTCGGCGAGCATCGTCTTGCCGCTGCCGGGTGGGCCCTGCATGTACAGGTGGTGGCCGCCCGCCGCGGCGACCTCCACCGCCAGGCGCCCCCGGCTCTGCCCGACCACCTCGGCCAGGTCACCCGCCTCGTCCACCGGCATGCCGGGTGGGGCCGCCGCGGCCCTCGGGCTGCGCGGTGAAGCCTCCCGGACCGGGACGGGCTCCGCTCCCCGGAGCATGGCGAGCACTCCGGCGAGATCCTCGGCCGGCTCCACCCGGGCGCCAGGCACGAGTGCGGCCTCGGCGGCGTTCGCCGCCGGCACGACCACCCGCTCGATGCCAGCCCGGGCCGCGCGGAGCACCGCTGGCAGCACCCCCGGCACCGCCCGCACCCGCCCGTCAAGGGCCAGTTCCCCCAGGAAGAGCCACTCGCGCAGGGCGTCACGGGGCACCACGGCGGCCGCACCCAGCACCGCGACCGCCATCGCCAGGTCGAACCCGCTGCCCGCCTTGGGCAGGGTCGCGGGAAACAGGCCGATGGTGATGCGCCGGTCCGGCCAACGTTCGCCGGAGTTGACCACGGCGGCACGAATCCGGTCCCGTGCCTCGTGCAGGGCCGCGTCGGGCAGGCCGACCAGGGTGAGGCGGGGCAGGCCGGCGGCCAGATCCGCCTCCACCTCGACCAGGTGACCCTCGACACCCAGGACGGCCACCGCCTGCGTGCGTGCGAGCGCCATCAGAACGCCCCACGCAGGTGCTCGACGCTGACCGGACCCTGCCGCGGCCGGAACACCAGCACCACGTCGAAGCGCACCGGGGACGGCGGATGTGGATGCTCGGCGAGCCAGCGTGCCGCCAGCCGGCGGATCCGGGCGGCCTTGGGGCCCACCACCGCTTCCGCCGCGGACCCGAACCTGGTGCTCGACCTGGTCTTGACCTCGCAGAACACCAGAGCACCACCGTCGCGCACGACGATGTCGAGCTCGCCGTCGCGGCAGCGCCAGTTGCGGTCGAGGATCGCCGCCCCGGCCTGGGCCAGGTGCCGGCAGGCGACCTCCTCGCCGAAGCGACCCAGCTCGTCCTTAGCCCGCATCGTCGCGCTCCCGTCCGCGGCGGGGCATTCGCCCGCCCGTCGGACCTCAGCGTCCGCGCGATCCGGGGGCCGAACCAGCGACGGTCACCCGCCTGTGGACACCGCGACACTGTCCACAGGCCCGCTCCCGGCACACGGACCGCCGCAGGACGAATCCGACCCGCAGAGCCAGATCAGACAGGTGCGACCACCCGCGGGACGACCATCCGCGGGGCGAGCATCGGGAGCGGACGGTTCAGAGCTCCGCCTTGGTCAGCTCCTCGACGTTGATGTCCTTGAACGTCACAACTCGGACGTTCTTCACGAATCGGGCTGGACGGAACATGTCCCAGACCCAGGCGTCACGCAGGGTCAGCTCGAAGAAGACCTCTCCGTCCCCGCTGTTCCTGATCTCGATCTGGTATTCGTTCGCGAGGTAGAACCGACGCTCCGTCTCGATGACGTACGAGAACAGGCCGACGACATCGCGATACTCGCGATAGAGCTGAAGCTCCATCTCGGTCTCGTACTTTTCGAGATCTTCCGCGCTCATGCGTACTCCGTGACGCCGGGCAGGCTGGTCGCAAGCACCGTGTCCTCCAGGCGCGAAGATCGGGCGTCCCCCGTCGGTGTCGCGTGCGCAGCCACGTTCACGTACGACTTCCGATGCTCGTCACACGGCCCGTACCGCGCCAGCGCCGCCGTGTGGGCCGCGGTGACGTATCCCTTGTGTTGCGCGAAATCGTACTCGGCATAACGCGTGTGCAACGCCCGCATGATCCGGTCCCTCGTCACCTTCGCCACGATCGAGGCCGCCGCGACACACGCGGCGACCCGATCCCCCTTCACCACCGCCAACGACTCCGTGCCGAAGCCGGCGACCGGAAACCCGTCGGTAAGGACATAACCGGGCCGCTGGTCCAGGCGGGCGACCGCACGGCGCATGCCGGTGATGTTCGCCGCGTGCACACCGACCTGGTCGATCTCGGCCGCGGAGATCACGATCGCGGCCCAGGAGACCGCTGCGAGCATGATGTCGTCGAACAGCCGCTCCCGCACCGTCTCGGTCAGCAGTTTCGAATCCGCCAGCCGTCCCAGTCGCCGTCCGCCGTCCGCCGGCAGCACCACGGCGGCCACGACCAGCGGGCCGGCACAGGCACCCCGCCCGGCTTCGTCGACTCCCGCCACCGGGCCCAGCCCACGGCGCGTCAGAGCGCGTTCATAGCCGAACAGGCCCGCGTCACGGCGCACCGTGGCCCGCCGCGGTGTCATGGACAACAGCGTCACCCGTCCCGGCCCCGACCTGCGACCTGGGCCGCCTGGTCCCAACGCCGCCGCGAGCGCCATGCCGGCGCCACACCGATGGACAGCGCCACCAGCGTCGGCCCGTCGGCCGAGATCGGCTCCGAGCCGGACGGCTCCGCCGGGCCGGCCGAACCGGCGGCCGGCCCCAGGGCGGCGGGACTGGGCGCGCTCGGCCGCGGCGTGACACGCGAGGACGATGACGTCGCCGCGGCGGGGATGTCGCTGAACGTGCCGGGGACACCCAGGAAACCGAACCGGTTCAGAGGCCAGACCCGCACGAACGCCCGTCCGACGACCTTGCTCTGCGGGATGGGTCCGTTCTGCCGGGCGTCCGAGGACGCGCCGCGATGGTCACCCATCACCCACAGGTAGCCGTCGGGCACCTTCACCGGGCCGAAGCGCTGGTAGTCGTTCTCGTAGACGTAGGACTCGTCGAGGGGATGGCCGTTGACCGTCACCCGGCCCTCCGCGTCACAGCAGGCGACAGTGTCCCCACCCACGCCGATGACCCGTTTGATGAAGTCCGTCTCGCTCGGGGCGCCGAGGCCCAGCAGGCGCTGTACATCCCGAACCAGGCGACTGACGACGTTCGTCGGCTTGGGAACGATCGACTCCTGATGGTCGAATCCGGTGCCCTTGCCGTTGAAGACCACCACCTCGCCCCGATGGACGTCGCGGAAGTGGTACACCACCTTGTTCACCAGGACGCGGTCGTTGATCAGCAACGTCCGTTCCATGGACTCGGACGGGATCCAGAAGGCCTGGACCAGCAGCGCCTTGATGAGCAGCGCCAGCAGGAAGGCCACCAGCACCAGAACCGGCAGCTCGCGCAGGAACGAGCCACGCCCACGCGGACCGGAGCCACGCGGGTCGGAGCCAGGGCGTCGATCCGCGTCGGTCGTACCCGTGTCGCCCGCGCCCGAGCCGCCCGCCTCCGAGCCGCCCGCGGGGGGACGCCCACCTGGGCCAGCCCCGGCGTCGTCGGTGGCGGACAGCGAACCGCTCGGGTGTGGGGGCGCGGGCGCGCCCCAGGTGGGCGCGCTCTGCTCCGGGTCGCGCCGAGCGGCCGACGGCGACGGCAGCTCGGCGGCGAGCGGGTCCACACCCACCCAACCATCGGCGTTCGACTCATCACCGTCCGCATGTGAATGTGGACGGTGACCACCCGGGCTCGCTGCGTTCACTCCGCCACCTCGCTGGTTCGGCCGTCAGAGCTCATCGGACCGGCCGACGTGCCAACAGCCGCCCTCGCGACGACGTTGCGGACCGTGACTCCCATCTTGGTCCAGAAACGAGGTCAACACGCGGACGGAGTGCCGGCAAGTCGCCAACCAGGACCCAGACGGGACACGGAGGATCGAGATCCTCAGCGCGCGATCGGCTCGCGCTTCTCCTTGATCTTCGCGGCCTTGCCGCGCAGCTGGCGAAGGTAGTAGAGCTTGGCGCGCCGCACGTCACCGCGCGACACGATCTCGACCTTGGAGACGATCGGGCTGTGCACCGGGAAGGTGCGCTCCACCCCGACACCGAAGCTCACCTTGCGCACGGTGAAGGTCTCCCGCACGCCACCGCCCTGGCGGCGGATGACGGCCCCCTGGAACACCTGGATGCGCTGACGGTTTCCTTCGACCACCCGCACGTGAACCTTGAGGGTGTCGCCCGGCCAGAACTCGGGCACGTCGGTCCTCAGCGACTCGGCGTCGAGGCTGTCCAGGGTGTGCATGGCAGTCGCTTCCTGAAGAAAGTGGGGGTGGATCGCCCGGCGGCCGATGGCCGCAGCGAACGATCCGTGTTCGAGCCCGACCCGGACCACACGTCGACCTACGCCACCGCGGGCATCCCGCGGGGAGCGACCAAGCAGGGGTCACCGAGCCGGCCACGAACCGGCGGACACTGCATTCTACTGTGCCACACGCGCGGGCGACCCGACCGTGCGACCCAGAGTGGTCGCGCTTCGTGGCGAGGTCAGTCGGCTTCGCGATCGGCCCGGCCGGCGCCGTCACCGGCGGCTCCGGCGGCTCCGGCGACCTCAGCGGCGGCACGGTTCGCTGTCCCGGTCCGGGTGGCCTCGGCCAGCAGGTCCGGGCGGCGCTGGCCGGTACGCGTGAGTGACTGCTCCCGCCGCCAGCGCGCCACCGCGCCGTGATCGCCCGAACGCAGCACGGCGGGAACCTCCATGCCCCGCCAGACCTGCGGCCGGGTGTACACCGGCGCCTCGAGCAGCCCGTCGGAGAACGAGTCCTCGGCGGCCGACGCGCTGTTGCCGAGCACACCGGGCAGCAGCCGAGCCACCGCTTCCAGGATGACCAGGGTCGCCACCTCACCGCCGGCGAGCACGTAGTCCCCGATGGAGATCTCGTCGTCGGCCCAGGCCTCGACCACCCGGGAGTCGATGCCCTCGTAGCGACCGCAGCAGAACACCAGCCACGGCTCCCGCGCCAGCTCCTCGGCCTTGCGCTGGGTGAAGGGCACCCCGGCCGGGGTGGGGACGACGACGCGCGGCCGGGACCCGGGGACGGCAGCGGAGATCTCGGTGAGCGCGGCGTCCCAGGGTTCTGGGCGCATGACCATCCCCGGCCCACCCCCGTAGGGCGCGTCATCGACGGTGCGATGCAGATCGCTGGTCCAGGTGCGCAGGTCGTGCGCCCGCACGTCGAGCGTCCCGCGTTGCTGGGCCCGCCCTACCAGCGACAGCCGCAACGGCTGCAGGTAGTCGGGAAAGATGGTGACCACATCGGCACGCATCACGAGGCTCCGCTGGGACGTGGACTGGCCCGCCAGCCCGGATCAGTCGAGCTCCAACAGACCCGGCGGCGGGTCGACCACGATGCGCCCGGCCACCGGATCCACCGTCGGGACGATCTCTCGAACGAACGGGACGAGATGTTCGCCGCCGCCAGGGCGTGCGATGGCGAGCAGGTCTCCCGCCGGGGAGTGGATGATGTCGGTGACCCGCCCGAGCGGCGCGTCGGTGGTCGTCACGGCCGCGAGGCCGACCAGGTCGCGATCCCACCAGAGATCAGCGGGATCGCCGTCGGCGCCACCGTCGGCATCATCGTCGTCGGCCGGCGATCCGGCGTCGGAGGCGTCGATGGTGAGCAGCACGTTGCGCAGGGTCTCGGCCGCGACACGATCGCCGATGCCCTCGAAGCACAGCAGCAGACGGCCCGAATGCCACCGGGCGTCGGTGACGGTGAGGGCCGCACCGCCGCCCGCACGCCCGAGGACCGCACCGACCGTGAACCGGCGCTGCGGCAGGTCCGTGCGAACCTCGATCGTGACCTCGCCGCGCACGCCGTGCGGTCTACCGACCCGTCCGACGACGATCGGGTCGTCGGCGCCGGCCATCAGCCGGCGCCGATGACAGGACGGGGGGCGCCGCGCGGACGACGGCTAGCGGTCCACATCGACGACGTCGATCCGCAGCCCGCGGCCACCGACACCGCCCATGACGGTGCGCAGGGCGCGGGCGGTGCGCCCGCGCCGACCGATGACCTTGCCGAGGTCATCCGGATGCACCCTGACCTCAAGAGTGCGGCCACGGCGGCCGTTGTTGAGGTCCACGCGGACATCGTCGGGATGCTCGACGATGCCGCGCACGAGATGCTCGAGGGCAGCTTCCAGCACCTACTGCCCCGCGGTCGTCGACGCGTCTGCGGCCGGAGCCTCGGCACCTTCCGCCGGCGCGGCCTTCTTCGCCTTCTTCGGAGTGGTCGCCGGACGGTCCTCGGCACCGGCGGCGGCCCGGGCGGCGGCCTGGAAGACCTCGCGCTTGTCGGGCTTGGGCGCGGCGACCAGCATCGGCGGAGGTGCCGGCAGGCCCTTGAACTTCTGCCAGTCACCGGTGACCTTGAGGATGGCCAGGACCGGCTCGGTGGGCTGGGCACCGACCGACAGCCAGTGCCCGACCCGGTCGGCGTCGACCTTGATGATGCTCGGGTCGGACTTGGGGTGGTACTGCCCGATGGCCTCGATGACCCGACCGTCCCGCTTGGTGCGGGCGTCGGCGACGACGATGCGGTAGTGCGGCTCGCGCATCTTGCCGAGGCGCTGCAATTTGATCTTGGTTGCCACGGTGGTCGTACGACTCCAGACGTATCGGTGACCGCCGGGCCCCACGTGGGTGCGGAGAAATCGGCGGCGGGGAGAGCACCAGCGCCGGAACGGCCACTCGGACGACGTCACCCTACGCGGGGAAGCTCTGCGGGTGGACCAAGGATCATCCACGCAGGGTCATCCACTCAGGGTTCTTCCGGGGCAGCCACACCGACGCTGGTAGGCAGGGCCTGCACTAGAGCTTACAGTCTGCCAGACCTCGTGCGGGTCGGGTGCCACCAGCATCGCGGCACCCGACCCGGGGCACCGTCACGGATGCCACCCGGGCTGGTCAGCGACCGCCACGACGCGAACCTCGCGGCGCCGGTCCACCCGGCCCGCCACCCGGCCCGCCGAGCCCGCCCTGCCCTCGCATGAGGGCGGCGAGATCCGGCATGCCGTCCGGCAGGCCGCCGGGCAGCGCGGCGCCCGGGGCGAACGGGTCGGCCGGGGTCGCCTTCGGGTTCTGCGCCCTGGTGGCCTCGGCCGCGCGCGCCGCCGGGTTGCCCTTGCGGTTGGCCCCCTTGCCCTTCTTGGGCGCCTTGCGTGCCGAGGCCTTGCCCCGGCCCCCCAGCGCCCCGGGCAGGCCCATGCCCCCGGCCATCTGGCGCATCATCTTGCGGGCCTCGGCGAACCGGTCGAGCAGCTGGTTGACCTCGGTCACCGTCACCCCGGAACCACGGGCCACCCGGGCCTTGCGCGACGCCTGCAGAATGCGGGGATCCTGGCGCTCGGCCGGTGTCATCGACCGGATGATGGCCACCACCCGGTCGACGTCACGGTCGTCGACCTGCGCGAGCTGCTCCTTCATCTGCCCCATTCCGGGGAGCATGCCGAGCAGGTTGCCGATCGGACCCATCTTGCGTACGGCGAGCATCTGGTCGAGGAAGTCCTCGAGGGTGAACTCCGAGGCGGCCATCTTGGCCGCCATCGCCTCGGCCTGTTCGACCTCGAAGGCCTTTTCGGCCTGCTCGATCAGGGTGAGGACGTCACCCATGCCGAGGATGCGCGACGCCATCCGCTCCGGGTGGAAGACGTCGAAGTCGTCCAGTGCCTCACCGGTGGAGGCGAACATGATCGGACGGCCCGTCACCTGGGCGACCGACAGCGCCGCGCCACCGCGGGCGTCCCCGTCGAGCTTGGTGAGCACCACACCGGTGAACCCGACCCCGTCGGCGAACGCGCTGGCCGTCGCGACCGCGTCCTGGCCGATCATGGCGTCGAGCACGAAGAGGATCTCGTCCGGGGAGACCGCGTCGCGGATGTCGGCGGCCTGGCGCATCAGCTCCTCGTCGACACCGAGGCGACCGGCCGTGTCGACGACGACCACGTCGAACACGTGTCGGCGGGCGTGCGCGAGGGCGTCCCGGGCGACCCGGACGGGGTCGCCGACGCCGTTGCCGGGCTCCGGGGCGTAGACCTCCACCCCGGCCCGGGAGCCGACCACCTGCAGCTGGTTGACCGCGTTCGGTCGTTGCAGGTCGGCCGCGACCAGCAGCGGGCTGTGCCCCTGGTCCCTGAGCCAGCGGCCGAGCTTGCCGGCCAGGGTCGTCTTACCGGTGCCCTGGAGACCGGCCAACAGAATGACCGTCGGGGGGGTCTTGGCGAAGCGCAGCGTCGTCGTCCCGCCGCCGAGGATCGCGACGAGCTCCTCGTTGACGACCTTGATGACCTGCTGGGCGGGGTTCAGCGACGTGCTGACCTCGGACCCGCGCGCCCGCTCCTTGACCGCCGCCACGAAGGCGCGCACCACGGGCAGGGCGACGTCGGCCTCGAGCAGGGCGATTCTGATCTCGCGGGCGGTCGCGTCGATGTCCGCGTCGGTCAGGCGACCCCGACCACGCAGCGACGTGAAAACCTTGTCGAGGCGGCTGGAAAGGGTGTCGAACACGCGCACACTCCGAGATCGCAGGCGGACCGCAGGCACCAGCGTACGCACCCGACGACGAGGACAACACACCCGCGGCCGATCACCCGTCGCGGACACCGCCGCCGCGGACGCCCGGTCGCCGCGGGACGCGCGCGACCCGGCGAGGCACACCCGCACGGACCCCGACCTGGTCGGCACCGGCCGGATCCGCCCTCTGCGCTGAGGACGGCGAGTCGCCTCGCCGGACGCTGACCCCCCGGCCCGTACCGCGCTGGGGACGCCTGTCGCGACGCGCCGGGAAGCCTCCCGACTGCGCTCCGCGATGAAGCGTAGATCACATCGACGGCGACGGGAAGTCCTTGACCCACGCCACTTTGTGGTCCCCGCGGGTGGCCTGGTCGGCCGGGTTCAGGCGGGGTCGCCGAGCAGGGCGTCCACGAACGCCTCGGGCTCGAACGGCGCCAGGTCGTCCGGACCCTCGCCCAGGCCGATCAGCTTCACCGGCACCCCGAGTTCGCGCTGCACCGCGATGACGATGCCGCCCTTGGCGGTGCCGTCCAGCTTGGTCAGCACGACCCCGGTGAGATCCACCGCCTCGGTGAAGACCCGGGCCTGCACGACCGCGTTCTGCCCGGTGGTGGCGTCCAGCACGAGCAGTACCTCGTCGACCGGACCCTGCTTGCCGACCACTCTTTTGATCTTGGTGAGCTCGTCCATCAGGCCGGCCTTGGTGTGCAGCCGGCCGGCGGTGTCGATCAGGACCGTGTCGGCCCCCGAGGTGATGCCGGTGCGGACCGCGTCGAAGGCGACCGACGCCGGGTCGCCGCCCTCGGCCCCACGCACGGTCCGCGCGCCGACCCGTTCACCCCAGGTCTGCAACTGGTCCGCCGCCGCGGCCCGGAAGGTGTCGGCGGCGCCGAGGACCACCGATCGCCCGTCCGCCACCAGCAGACGGGCGATCTTGCCGCAGGTGGTCGTCTTGCCGGTGCCGTTGACCCCCACCACCAGCACCACGGCCGGCCGGTCGGGCACCGCCGTGAGCAGGGTGCGGTCCATGCTCGTGCCGACCTGGGCCAGCAGTTCGTCGCGCAGCATCTGGCGGGCCTGCGCTGGTGTGCCGGCACCCAGCACCCTGGTCCGTTCGCGCAGGGCCGCCACGAGTTCGGTGGTCGCCGCCACGCCGACGTCCGCACCCAGCAACGTCGCCTCGACGTCCTCCCAGGTCTCCTCGTCCAGCCGGTCGCCGGACAGCAGCGACAACAGACCACGGCCCAGCGCGTTCTGCGACCGGGACAGCCGCAGTCGCAGCCGGACCAGGCGACCCGCGGCCGGCTCCGGAACGTCCGTCGGGGGACGCTGCTGGGGCGGGCCCACCGGCGTGGCCGGCTCGGCCGTCGTCGCGCCACCGCCCGAAGCACCGGAGAGCAGATCAGCGGACGGCGGGGAACCGGCCGCCGCGGGCTGCGCGACATCGGCATCGGCACCGGCACCGGCCTCGGGACCGCTGTCGGGGGGCGCGGTGGCGGATGTCGGTGCCCCCGTGTCCGGCCCGGTCAGCGTCAGGTCGGCGGAATCGGCTCCCGGTCGCGTCAGAAGGTCCGGTCCGGAACCGGTCACCCCCGGCCGCCGACGGGGGCGCCTGCGCACCGCGCTGCCCACCGCGAGCCCCGCGGTGGCCACCACGACGACGGCGAGAACGACGATCAGGATGAGGAGCTCCACACCCCGATCCTGACAGATCCGCGGACCGACCCGGCACGCTCACCCGGGTGGGACACCCGCCCGGGTGGCCTCAGACCGTGGCTCGCTCCCGCAACCGCTGACTGATCACCGTGGTCACACCGTCGCCACGCATCGCCACGCCGTACAGGGCGTCGGCGATCTCCATCGTGCGTTTCTGGTGCGTGATGATGATGAGCTGGGACTTCTGCCGCAGCCCTTCGAGGGCTTCCAGGAGCCGACCGAGGTTGCGGTCGTCGAGCGCGGCCTCGACCTCGTCGAGCACGTAGAACGGCGACGGGCGCGCCCGAAAGATCGCCAGCAGCAGGGCGAGCGCGGTCAACGACCGTTCGCCGCCGGACAGCAGGGACAGCCGTTTCACCTTCTTTCCCGGCGGGCGCGCCTCCACCTCGATGCCGGTGGTCAGCATGTCGTCCGGCTGGGTGAGGATCAGTCGGCCCTCCCCACCGGGGAACAGCGTGGCGAAGACGATCTCGAACTCCCGAGCCGTGTCCGCGAACGCGGCCTCGAACACCTCCCGCACGCGGAGATCAACCTCCTCGACCACCTGCAGCAGGTCCCGACGGGTGGATCGGATGTCCTCCAGCTGGGTGCTGAGGAAGGCCGCGCGTTCCTGCAACGCGGCGAACTCCTCCAGGGCCAGCGGGTTCACCCGGCCGAGGCGGGCCAGCTGCTTGTCCGCGGTGGCGGCCCGGGCGGCCTGCTCCGCACGGACATAGGGGACGGCCGCACCCGGTGGGTCGCCGGGCACCTCGTCCGGCGGTACCAGCTGGTCTGGTCCGAACTCGGCGACGAGGTCGTCGGCGGTGATCCCGAAGTCCTCCATCGCCTTCGCCTCGAGCGTCTCCACCCGCAGTCGCTTCTCGGCGCGAGCCAGCTCCTCGCGATGGGCGCTGTCCTGCAGCGCGGTGAGCGCGGCGGCGAGTGTGCGGCCGAGCTCCCGGGCCGTGGCGAGATCCGCCTCGGTGGTGCGGCGCAGGGCGTCGGCCTGCTCGCGTTCCGTCGCCGCGCGGGCCAGGGACAGGTCGAGCCGGTCCAGGGTGCACCCCGCCGCGTCGCCCAGGGCGGCGGCCACAGCGGCCTGTCGATCACGCACCTCCCGGCGGCGGGCCGCGGCGGCCCGGGCGGCCCGCTCCCCCGCCGCCGCCCGGATCAGGCCCTCGGCCCGGCCCTGCAGCGCCCGCGCACGTTCCTCACTGGTCCGCACCGCCAGCCGGGCCTCGACCTCGGCTGCCCGTACCGCCGAGGTGGCGGCCACCAGCCGGTCACGCTCCGCGGAGGGTCGTTCGTCCACCTCCGGACGGGCCGAGGCCGCCGCCAGGGCCGCCTCCAGTTCGTGCAGCGCGCCGTAGGTCCGGTCCCGGGTGCTCTCGGCGCGGGTGCGGACCTGCTCCAGGCGGACCACCTCGGTGCCGGCGTTACCCCTGGCCCGTTCGAGTTTCGCCATCTGCTCGCGGAAGGCACGGGACCGCGCGTCGGCGCTGTGCAGCGCCGCGGAGGCGGCGTCGATCGCCGCCCGGGTTCGGCTGACCTCCATCCGGGCCGGTTCCAGCGCCTCATGGGCGAGTTCGGCGCGGCGGGTCGACTCGTCCACCCCGGCCTGCGCCTCCTGCGCCGCGGCGGTCAGTTCGATCGCGCTGGGTGGATGGGCGCTGCCGCCGACCGAGACGGCCGGACCCAGCAGATCGCCCTGGCGGGTGACCACCCGAAGCCGCGGACGGCTCTCGAGGACCGCGCCCGCGCTCGGCAGGTCCTCGACCAGAACGGTGCCGGCCAGCAGGGCCCGCACCGGAACCGAGAACCGTTCATCGACGATCTCGACCAGGTCGACAAGCGGCACGCAACCGGATGGAAGCGTCCCGCCGACGCCGGAGGCGTCGCTGTCGGTGTCGCTGGCGGCACCGCTGGTCACCGCATCCGCGGTGACCAGGGTGGCGCGGCCGGCGTCGGCCGCACGCAGCCAGGCGAAGGCCAGGCGCACGTCGCCCGCCGCCGCCACCAGCAACGCGTCCGCGGCGGGTCCAAGCGCGGCGGACACGGCGACCTCGGCGCCGGGCCGCACCCGCAGTACGGCCGAGAGCCGTCCGAGGGCCGTGAACGCCGGGTCAAGCGGCGGCGGTGGGCCGGCTTCGGTCGCCGCCCCGGTCCCGCCGACCGCGGATCGCTGGGCGCGGTCCCCGCGCCGGGCGGAGCGCCCACCGGGGCGATCCGCCTCGGTGGGCGGCGCGATCGCGGCCGTACCCGGGCCGGATCGCACGTCCTGATCGTCCCTGGCGCCCTGCTGTGCCCGACTGGCCGCCTCGAGCAGGGCCGCCACCCCGTCGGCGGGGGCCAGCGACAGCCGCAGCGCGTCCCGGCGCGCGGCCCAGGACGCCCGGTCCCGCTCCGCGGAGCGTTCTTCGGTCCGCAGCGTCTCCAGTCGCTCGTTGGCGGTGCTGTGGACGGCGACAGCCGCGGTGTGGGCCTCGGCGAGTTCGGCGCGGGCGCCGTCCATCTGCTCGAGTTCGACCTCGAGATCGGTGTGGGAGCGGGTCGTCTCGGCATCGCGCTCCTGGGCGGCCCGGACAGCCTCGGTCGCCTGGGTGATCTCGTTCTCGGCCGCGCTGGCTCGCGATCTGGCCACCTCGACCTGGCCCGCCAGCCGGGCGATCTCCTCTCGGCGAGACGACGCCGCCCGGGCCGCCGCGATCAGTTCCCGCTCCTCGTGGGCGAGGGTCGCCTCCAGCTCGGCCCGTCGGGTGACCACCTCCTCGAGGCGCTCACGGTCGAGTTCCAGGCGTTCGGTCAGGACCATCTCCTGCTCCCGAACGGCGGTGGCCTCCTGCTCCAGCTCCTCGGGATCGCGCCGGCCGGCCAGGTCGTCGCCGCCCGCGCGCAGCAGCCGGACCCGTTCGGTGGCAAGCGATCGGGTGCCAAGCAGCCGCTCCCGCAGGGAGGCCAGCGCGTACCAGGTCTCCTGCGCGGCGGCAGCCCGTGGGACGGCGGCGGCCAGGGCGGCCTGTAGTCGTTCCTCGCCGGTGACGGCGTCCCGATGCCGGGTCTGGGTCTCGGCCAGGCGGCGGCGCAGCGCGTCCTCGTCGGCGGCGTCGACGGACAGGGTGGAGCGGGCGATGCTCAGATCATCGGCGAGCAGGCGCAGCCGCGCATCGCGCAGGGCGGCCTGGATCGCTCCGGCCTTGCGGGCGATCTCCGCCTGACGCCCGAGCGGGCCGAGTTGGCGGCGTAGCTCGGCGGAGAGGTCGGTCAGCCGGGTGAGGTTCGCCGACATCGCCTCGAGCTTGCGCAGCGCCTTTTCCTTGCGCTTGCGATGTTTCAGGACGCCGGCGGCCTCCTCCACGAAGGCGCGACGATCTTCCGGCCGGGCCTGCAGTACCGCGTCCAGCTGCCCCTGGCCGACGATCACGTGCAACTCACGCCCGATTCCGGAATCGCTCATGAGCTCCTGGATGTCGAGCAGCCGGCAGGTCGTGCCGTTGATCGTGTATTCGCTCTCACCGCTACGGAAGAGGATGCGACCGACAGTGACCTCGGTGTACTCGATAGGCAGCGCACCATCGGAATTGTCGATCGTCAGAAGAACCTCGGCCCGGCCAAGAGCGGGGCGAGCGGGGGTACCCGCGAAAATGACGTCCGACATGGCACCACCGCGCAACGCCTTCGCGCCCTGTTCGCCCAGGACCCAGGCGATGGCGTCGACGACGTTGCTCTTACCGGAGCCGTTCGGCCCGACCACACAGGTGATTCCCGGCTCGAGATGCAGCGCCGTCGAGCTGGCGAAGGACTTGAAACCCCGCAGGGTGAGGCTCTTGAGATGCACCGGACTCCGGAGCAGCGGTGAGGAGGACGCGCCGGACTGGCGACAGATCTCTCTGGGCAGTCGGCCAGGACATGGACATCCTAGCGAGCAGCGGAGCGTAGCTGAAACGCTACACTCCGCCTATACCCCTACACCGACGGATCGGTCTCACACCCGTATGTGGGCGGTGCTGGTCATGTGATCCATCCGTGCGCCGCTGCGCACGGGACCGCCACTCGAGATCACAAGCCCGACACCCTCACCAGCCCGCGCTCACCCGGAAACCGAATAAACACATAGAGTGAGGAATGCCGAGATAGTAGTTCGCTGAACATTGAGAACCGGTAGTACTCGGTACCTACTGGGAGTCACCGGAACCTGCCCCCGGCAACCGACTCCCCGCCAGATCAGCTGTAGGCCGGCTCCGCGTCGAGCGCCCGGACATCTTCCGGCACGTCGACACCACCAACCAGAGCCTCGTTGACGTCGCGTACTCGAGCCAGTTCCGCCTCAAGCTCCGCAACCCGGGCGCGAAGCCGGCGCACCTCATAAGAGAGGCGCAGATCGTTGCCGGATCCGACGTGGCCGAAAAGGGCCTTCGCCATAGTGATGGTCCTCCACGATGAGTGACCTAGTGGGCGTTGGACAACACCAGACCCAAAAAGATCAAAGTGCGCCCCCAACAATGGCTCCAGAGTCCCACGCCGGAGGGTCGAAAGTCAAGAGCATGCCACATGCCCAGCTGACTGATCCGGTGAACACGCAAATCCCGGTCGTCATGCTGGCGACATGATGACCAGCGCAGCGTCCACAAGCCGTCACGTGCGGCGAAAGCCGACCAGATTGCCCTGTGCGCTCCGCCACAGAAGTTCGACCCGATCTGTGCGGCCCGGAGTATGACCGGTCACCAGCAGACGCGCCAGCTCCTGACACGCCGCGACCGCGCCTTCCGCAATCACCTCGACCGTGCCATCGGACACATTCGTCGCGGAACCCACCAAGCCGAGTCTGCGAGCGCGAGTACGCGCATAGTCGCGAAATCCAACCCCCTGCACGCGGCCACATACGCGGGCGGTGAAGCGGACCACCGTCGGGCCACCTGCCACTGACGTCAGGCGTTCGTCGGTCATCAGCGAGGTAGGGTACTGGCCATCGTGGACACCTCATCATTCTCAGACATGGCAGGCCGGCCGAGCGCGCCGCGGCGGTCTGCGGACCCGGTGCGCGCCCGCCCGCGCGCGTACCGCAGGTCGACCTCCGCGGCACTGATCGCCCTGGCCGCCGGAGCCGCCCTCGCACTGAGCGGCTGCGGACAGGACTTCCACCAGGACGGCGGCGCCCTGCCCGTACCCAGCCCAAGCGCGAACGGCGACCGGCACGTCACACCAGAGCCGGTCGACAACCAGGAAGCGATCATAGGCCCTGGCTACGCCCCGCCGCGGACCGCCGGCCCGACCCAGACCGCTGTTCCGAACCTGCCCGGTGGCAAGGCCTGATCCGCCACCTTCCGACCATTACGTCCGCGAGCCGATCGCGGGTGTGACCCTACCGGCCAGCCGGCCGCCACACCCAAGATCGGCTCGCTCACCGGCCCGGTATCCGGCGCCGACCCCACTGCCGCAGAGCTGACGGGCTCGCGGCGAGCGCAGCCGGCACAGACCGCGGCGAGACGCTGATCCGCCTGACGGTCCCGCCCCGGGATTCTCCCGCCGCGGCGACGGCAAGCTCGATCCCCTACTACCACCGTGGGTGGCGGGGTGGGGGCTGGCAGGTCGGGCACGTGAAGCTGGAGCGGTTCATGAAGGCATCGCGGCGGATCGTGCCCCCGCAACGCGCGCACGACTCCCCCGCCCGCCCGTAGACCTGCAGCGATCGCTCGAACAGACCGCTGACGCCCTCGACCGACACGTACAGGCGGTCAAAGGAGGTACCCCCCGCGTCCAGCGCGGCCGACATCACCGTGGTGGCGGCGGTCAGCACGCGGTGCGCCTGCTCCCGGGTCATCGTCTCGGTCGGGCGGGCGTAGTGCAGCTGCGCCGCCCACAGCGCCTCGTCCGCGTAGATGTTCCCGATGCCGCTGACCAGTGTCTGGTCGAGCAGGGCCCGCTTCAGGCCGGTACGTCGCGCGCGAAGGCGCCGGATGGCCTGATCCAGGTCGAAGACGGGGTCGAGGGGGTCGAGCGCGATGTGGGCGACCGGCGCGGGCAGCTCGGCACCGCCGACGGCCACCGCGAGACCACCGAAGGTCCGCTGGTCGACGAAGCGGAGCTCACGACCACCATCGGCGAAGGTGAACCGGACACGCAGATGTGTCTGGTCCGGACTGTTCGATGGCACCACCAGCAACTGTCCGCTCATCCCCAGATGGGCGAGCAGCGCGTCCCCGTCCGCCGGCGCGTCGGCGGACGGCGTCGGCACCCGCAGGGCCAGCCACAGGAACTTGCCCCGGCGACGCGCGGCCATGATCCGTTGGCCGATCAGTGCGGCCCGGAAGTCCTCGGCTCCGAGGGTGTGCCGGCGGATGGCCCGAGGATGGTGGACGTCCACGCCGGCGATGACCCGGCCGACGACGCCGCGCTCCAGACCGCGCCGGACCACCTCCACCTCGGGCAGCTCAGGCATGATCCACCATCCGCGGGCTCAGGTGCTGGACGACTCGCCGACGCCAGAAGTCGAGGTCGGGGCAGCGGTCGAGGTCGGGGTAGCAGGCGAGGTCGAAGGCGCGGCACGATCGTGCCGGCTGGCGGAACCGGGACCGGACCCGAAGGTGGCGGCCACGCCGGTGGCGGCCGCCTTCGCCTCCTGCGCCAGCTTCGCCGCCGCTGCCACCCGACCTTCCAGTACCGCGAAGGCCGCCTCGGCGGCACGCTGCTCCGCTTCCTTCTTGCTGCCGCCTTCGCCTTCGCCCAGCGACTCGCCGGCGATCCGGGCGTACGCGGTGAACCGCTTCGCGTGATCGGGGCCGTCCTGGTCGACGGTGTACTCCGGCGGGCCGAGCGAGAGCAGCGCGGTCTGTTCCTGCAGGGACGTCTTCCAGTCGAGACCCGCACCACGGCCGGCGGCCTCGTCCAGCAGCGGATCGAAGAGCCGGTGGACGAAGCGGGAGGCGACCTCGAGCCCACCGGACAGGTAGACGGCACCGATGATCGCCTCGAGGGTGTCGGCGAGGATGCTCGCCTTGTCCCGTCCGCCCGTGGTCTCCTCGCCGCGGCCGAGCAGCAGATACGGCCCGAGCCCGATCGGCCCGATGGTCCTTGCGACGTCCGCCAGCGCCCGCATGTTCACCACGGAGGCGCGCTGCTTGGCCAGCTGCCCCTCGGCCAGGTCGGGATGACGCACGAACAGGGCCGTGGTGACCACGAGGCCCAACACCGCGTCGCCGAGGAACTCGAGGCGCTCGTTGGTGGGCAGGCCGCCCTTCTCGTAGGCGTAGGAGCGGTGCGTCAGGGCGCGGTCGAGCAGCTCGGTGTCGATCGCCGAGTCCAGCACCTTGATCAGGTCGCCGCGCGGGGGCGGCGGCGGCAGGTGGCGGGTCATCCGGGCATCCCGGCCAGCGCACGACGCCGCGAGACCAGCGCCGCCATCGCGGCCCGGGTGCGGTCGACCAGGTCACCACGCACCGCGAGCGAGGCGGTCTGCACCGCCGTCACCAGTGCGCTGCCAGCGGCATCCACGGATCCTCCTCCGGACCGACCGGCGTGGGTCACGACAGCGTCAACCCCCAGCACGATCGTTCCTCCCAGCACGTCATGATCCTCATGTGTCATCCTCGCCGGCTCCCCCTCGGGACCTCGGCGCAAGCTCGCCGCCGCGGGCCGCAGGGCCCGGACCACCGAAAGAAGCATGGCCCCGGCGCGGCCCTCGGCGACAACGACATCGATCCTGCCCTCGTCGGTCACCCGGGACGGCGCGGACACCTGGGCCGTTCGGACGACATCGCCGCCCGGCTGGTCCGGTTGGCCGTTGAGCTGGCCACCGTGCTGGCCGCTGAGCCCGGCGGCGGTCAGCACGCGACCGGCCGTCCAGGGCCCGACGAAGTCCACGTCCAGAGCGCGAAGCTGGGTGGCCACGGCGTCGTGCACGGGGTCGGCCAACGCGGGGCCGGGCGAGAGCAGCCCGACCTTCGGTCGTCCGGACGCGCCTCGCACCCGCGCGTGGACGGCGGCGAGCAGTGCGGCCTGAACCAGTTCGTCGGATGTCGCACCCGCCGCCGCACCGGCATCGCACAGCGTAACCACATCACGGTGGACGGCGTCGCAGTCGGGTGTGCACCCGAAATCCGCGGCCAGCACCGCCCGGGTCGCCCCGGGCAGCAGCCCGTAGGTGAACTGGGCCGCGGCCACGACCGCTTCGGCGGGTGCGACGGACACCAGGGCGTCCGCCTGCCCGTCCCGCACGAGGCGGGCCGCGACGCGCACGCCGCAGTCCCGCCGGGCACGCACGACGCGCACGGCCTCGGGACCCGACGGCACGCTCCGGGCGGCGGGACGGACCTGCACCCGGGCTCCGGGAGTGATCCCGAGCCGGGCAAGGTCGTCCGCCACACCGTCCGCACCGGTCACCAGGATCAGTGTCAGGTGCGGATCGGCGTCCAGAGCGATCGGCAGGGCCTCGAGGAGGTCGGCGGTCGGCCGCCCCTCTCCCAGCAGGTCAAGGGCGATCCGGGTCACACCGAACTCAGACGTCCAGCACCTGACGATCGTTGTAGCGACCGCAGGTGGTGCACACCGTGTGCGGACGGACCGTGTGCCCGCGGGAGCACTTCGACAGTGTCGGCACCTTGGCCTTCCACTGCGAACGGCGGGAACGGGTGTTGCTGCGCGACGTGCGCCGCTTCGGGACGGCCACTGTGCCCTCTCCTTCGTACTTCAGGGGTGTGACGATCTCGCCAGGATGGCGAGCGTGTCAGGGTCGAACGTCGTCACCGCGATCGGCTCCCCGACCAGAGGTGTCGATCGCGGGATCGGGCCCGGTCGAGGTGTCCCGCGCCAGGCCGGACAGCGCCGCCCACCGGGGGTCGGCGCTGTCGTGGGTGTGGTCGGACCCCACGTCGTCCAGGCGGACGCCGCAGTCGACGCACAGGCCCGCGCAGTCCGGCCGGCAGACCGGGGACAACGGCAGGTCGACCACGAGCGCGTCGCGCAGCGCGGGTTCAAGATCAGCCCGGTCGTCGACGAGGACTCGCTCGTCCTCGTCCTCACCGGCCTCCACCGCGCGGTCAGCGTAGTAGAACAGCTCGCGGAGCTCGACCGTCACGGTGTCGGACACCGGATCGAGGCAGCGCGCGCACTCCCCCGTCAACGGCGCGATCACCGTCCCGCTGACCAGGACACCTTCGATCACCGACTCGAGACGCAGGTCCAGCTCCGCTGGCGCGCCCGAGGCGATCCAGATCATCTCGGTGCCCAGGCCCGCAGGAACCTCCACCCGGGCCTGGACACGCAGCAGCGAACCGGGCCGCCGGCCCAGCTCCCTGGTGTCAAGCACAAGCGGGCCCCGGGGGGTCCGGCGGCGGGGGTGGGATCCACTCATGGCGGCAGTCGCGTTCACGTCTAGGTCCGGCTCAGGAAGCCCACCGGGGTGGGTTCAGCATGGATGCGGGGTCGTACGGCGAAGGCCGGCGATAGGGGCCAGACGACGACTGTCCCCAGCCTATCCGATCGCGCCGTCCAACGACCGGGGCGCCCGCCGACCAGCACGCACGGACGCCCCGGAGCACGCACGGACACACGGAGCACGCACGGACACACGGGAGCACGCGCCGGCGGGAGCCTGAGGTCGGCCGGGGGCCCTACGCCCGATCCCGCAGCTGCTTGAGCACGACGTCGGGCACGAGACCCGAGACGTCGCCGCCGTAGCGGGCGACTTCCTTCACCAGGCTCGACGACAGAAATGCATATTGTGGATTCGTGCTCATGAACAGCGTCTCGACGCCGGCCAGAGAATTGTTCATCTGCGCCATCTGCAGCTCGTAGTCGAAGTCGCTGACCGCCCGCAGGCCCTTGACTATCGACTGGATTCCCCGGGACCGGCAGAAATCGACAACCAGCCCCTGGGACGAGTCCACGATCACGTTGTCCGGCGCGGACGGATGATCGCGCAGTGCTTCGCGGATGAGATCGATCCGCTCTTCCACGGTGAACAGAGTGGCCTTGTTCTTGTTGATCAAAACTGCGACAACGACCTCGTCGAAGAGCCGGCTAGCCCGGATGACGACGTCGAGATGGCCGTTGGTGATCGGATCAAATGAACCGGGACAGACTGCCCTTCTCATGATCGTGTACCGTACCAGAGGACACCCTCTCCGTACCTCCGTTCACGGAGCGCACACAGACCATCCGGCCAGACCACCGGCGCCGAGCGGTGCGACCGCTCGACCACACAGACACCGTCCGCGGCCAGCCAGGCGCCGTCGCGTAGTTGTTGCAGCACCTCACCGAGCTCAGGATCGCCCAGCGCGTAGGGCGGATCGAGGAATATCACCTCGTAAGGCTTCCCCGGAGTGTTCTGCACCACACGCGACACCGGCGACTGGCAGATCTCCGCGCCGCAAAGGCCCAAAGCCTCGACGTTGCGGCGCAAGGTCCGGATCGCGCCGGTATCCCGCTCGACCAGCAGGGCATGGGATGCTCCCCGGGACAGCGCCTCCAAGCCGACCGCACCAGAACCCGCATAAAGGTCGGCAATGCGAGCCCCGGCGAGATCGACACATGTCGCGAGCGTGTTGAACAGACCTTCACGGGCTCGGTCGGATGTCGGGCGGGTCGATTTTCCGGGCGGCACGATAATCTGCCGTCCACCGGCCGTACCGCCGATGATCCGAGTCATCGGAACGCTGTCATCCCTTCTCCAGAAAAGCCGCGCTCTCCTCGTCGAGCACGGTCGCGAGCAGGCGGCGCAGAGCGGGATGGTCGGTCAGAGCCGGGTCCGCGTCCACCAGCTGGAACGCTTCTGTCCGGGCCTCCCGGATGAGTTTCTCATCGCGCAGCAACGCGAGCAGACGCAGCGATCGGCGACCACCGGACTGCGCGGCTCCGAGCACATCGCCCTCCCGGCGCTGGACGAGGTCGAGACGGGCCAGTTCGGCGCCGTCGGTGGTGGCGGCCACCGCGCTGAGCCGCTGCCAGGCCGGGGTGTCCTGGTCCGCCGCGGTGTGCAGCAGACACCAGCCGGCCGCTTCGCCGCGGCCGACCCGCCCGCGCAGCTGGTGCAGCTGGGAGACCCCGAACCGGTCGGCGTCCAGCACCACCATCACGGTCGCGTTCTGCACGTTCACCCCCACCTCGATGACCGTGGTCGCCACCAGGACGTCCAGCTCGCCGGCCGCGAACCGGTTCATCACCGTCTCCCGCTGAGCCGACGGCAGACGGCCGTGCAGGCATTCCACCCGCAGGCCGGCGAGTTCACCGCCGACGAGCTGCGGGAGCACCTCGGTCACGGTCGCGGTCGGTCGATCCTCGGTGTCGGCGCCGTCCTCGGGACCGGCGCCACCGATCCGGGGGCACACCACATAGGCCTGCCGGCCGGCGGCCACCTCGTCCCGGATGCGCCCCCACATCCGGTCGGTCCACGAACTCACCATCGCCGGGACGACGAAGGTGGCCACCGGTGAGCGGCCGCTGGGCAGTTCGGTGAGCTCCGACACCTCGAGGTCGCCGAAGACCGTCATCGCGACGGTCCGCGGGATGGGCGTCGCGGTCATCACGAGCAGGTGCGGCGGCCGACGGCCCCGGGCGCGCAGGGCGTCGCGCTGCTCGACCCCGAAACGGTGCTGCTCATCCACGATGACCAGGCCCAGATCGGCGAACTGGACGTCCTCCTGCAACAGGGCGTGGGTACCGACCACGAGACCGGCCGACCCGTCCGCGATCGCGGTGAGCGCCTCGCGGCGTGCCCGCGCGCCCAGCGACCCGGTGACAAGAGTGATCCGGGTGGCCCGCTCGGCACCGTCGAGCTCCCCGGCCCGAGCCAGGTCACCGAGCATCTCGCGCAGGCTGCGCTCGTGCTGGGCGGCCAGCGTCTCGGTCGGCGCCAACAGCACCGCCTGCCCGCCGGAGTCGACGACGGCGAGCATCGCCCGCAGCGCCACGACCGTCTTGCCCGAGCCGACCTCGCCCTGCAGCAGTCGGTGCATCGGCACCGGACGGCCCAGATCCGCGGTGATGGCCTCGCCGACCGCGCGCTGCCCGGCGGTCAGCTCGAAGGGCAGGCTGGCCTCGAAGGCGGCCAGCAGACCATCCGGACGGCCGGGTCGCGCCACCGTCGCCAGCGCCTCCACCTCGCGGCGACGCCGGGCGAGGGCGACCTGCAGCACCAGCGCCTCGTCCCAGCTCAGCCGGGTGCGCCCGAGGTGCACGTCGCCGCGGTTCGCCGGCTGGTGCACCTTGCGATACGCCTCGAGCAGACCCGGCAGCCGGCGACGGTGACGCAGGTCCGCCGGCAGGGGGTCGGTGACGGGGTCGAGCGAGTCCAGGGCCAGGCGCACGCATCGGGCCACCGTCCAGCTCGGCACCTTCGCCGCCGCCGGATAGATCGGCACCAGCGCGTTCACGAACTCCGCGCCAGCCCCGTCTCCTGTCCCGCCCGGGCTCTGCGCGCCAGCCAGGACATCCACCTCCGCGGCGCCCCCGCCCCCCGCACCGCTCCCGCCGGGTTCGCCGGGGTCGGCCTCGAGCAGGTGCACCTCGGGATTGGTCAGCTGGACCCGACCGCGGTACTCCTCCACCTTGCCGGCGAACAGCGCCGTCACGCCACGGCGAAGATCCCGTTCGCGCCAGGTCTGGTTGAAGAACGTCAACGTCAGCAGCTGCCGGCCGTCGGTCACGGTGACCCGCAGCATCGACCGCCCGGAGCGGATCGGTCGACGCTCGATCTTCTCCACCCGCGCGGCCACGGTGGCGGACTCGCCGACGACCAGATCGGCGAGATCGGTGAGTTCACCCCGCTCGTGGTAGCGGCGCGGGAGGTGATCCAACAGGTCACCCACCGACCGCAGCTCGAGCCCGTCGGCCAGCAGGGTGGCAGCACGGGCCCCCAACAGCGTCTTCAACGGAGTGTCAAGGTCGACCACACCTCCGATACTGCACTGCGGCACCGACAGAACCGTGCCCGCACACCCCGAGCGTCCGTCCGGGACCACGGGGCGCGCGGTTCCCCGGGACCGCCGGACGGCTCCGCCCGGCCAGCTCCACGAGGCCGCCCGGCCGGCACCGCGCGGCCGGCTCGGCCGCATCCGCGGGGATCGCGTCGGCCGATAGCCCGGCGGCTGAGGTAGGCTCGGACCGGTTTCCGCTGTGCGCGTTCTCCCGATCATGCCGTCAGGCCACTGGGATGAGTACGATCGCGGTTCCGACCGCCCGATATCCCGGAGTTCGACCCCGGGCCTGCGACTATTTCGACGGAGTGTTTCTCGTGTCTTCGGTGTGCGACGTCTGCGGCAAGGGACCGGGCTTCGGCATGTCGGTCTCTCACTCCCACCGACGCACTCGCCGTCGCTGGAACCCGAACATCCAGACGGTCCGGGGCATCGTCGGCGGTACCCGGCGGCGGATGAACGTCTGCACCTCCTGCATCAAGGCCGGCAAGGTCACCCGCGGCTGAGGTTCCCGCCCGGCTGGCCGCCTGGTCAGGCACCCCGATCCGCTAGGGTCCCCGCATGCCAGGAACCCGGGGCCGGATCCGTATTGCCGTTGTGTTCGGTGGCCGTAGCACCGAACACGCGATCTCCTGTGTGTCGGCCGGTGGCGTGGTGCGTGCGCTCGACCGCCACGGCTATGACGTGGTCCCGATCGGCATCGATGTGGATGGCCGCTGGATCGTGTTCGCGACCGATGCCGACGTCCTGCGGGCGGACGGTGAGCAGCTGCCCGCCGTGCGCGCCGCCGCCGGTCGCCAGGTGGTCCTCACCGCCGACCCGACCGCGCCCCGGCTCGTCCTGCGCGATCCCACGGACGCCCCCCTGGGCGAACTCGCCGACATCGACGTGATCTTCCCCGTCCTGCACGGCCCGTTCGGGGAGGACGGCACGGTGCAGGGCCTGTTCGAACTGGCCGGGGTCCCCTATGTGGGCTCCGGGGTGTTCGCCAGCGCCGCGGCCATGGACAAGGAACACATGAAGGCGCAGCTCGCGGCCGCCGGTCTCCCGGTCGGGCCGTATGTCGTGCTGCGTGCCGGCGAGAGCCTCACCGAGACCGATCGGCAGCGACTGGGCCTGCCGGTGTTCGTGAAACCCGCGCGCGGTGGCTCGAGCATCGGCATCAGCCGGGTGGACGCCTGGGCGGACCTGGACACCGCCGTCAAGACGGCACGCACCCACGATCCCAAGGTGCTCATCGAGGCGGGCATCGTCGGCCGGGAGATCGAGTGCGGTGTCCTCGGCCGTGTCGACGCGCCCGGTGCGCAGGCGAGCCTGCCCGCTGAGATCACCGTTGACTCCCCGACCGGTTTCTACGACTTCGACGCGAAGTACGTGACTGACCGCACCCGGTTCGACGTTCCCGCCGTGCTTTCCCCGGACATCCTCGAGGAGGTCCAGGCCGTGGCGGTGCGGGCCTTCGAAGCCCTGGACTGCGCCGGACTCGCCCGGGTCGACGTGTTCCTCACTCCACGGAACAAAGTGGTGGTGAACGAGGTGAACACCATGCCCGGTTTCACCCCGACGTCGATGTTCCCCCGCATGTGGGCGGCCAGCGGCCTCGATTTCCCGGCATTGGTCGACCGGCTGGTGCGCTCGGCCCTCGGCGCCGGCTCCGGCCTGCGCTGAGGCCGCACGGCTTTCTCGAACCGGCTCCGCTCGGGTGGCCGGGTGGGGCGGGGTCAGGCCGTGGTGGCCCTGGTGTGCGCCCGGACCGCGGCGCCGACCGTGACGAGGACGTCGAAGGGCTGGACATCGGCCAGGGTGGTCGCGGGCAGGGAGAGCACCACGTGCGGGGAACGGGTCGGCGTCGAGAACCGCAGACCGTCGCCGATCCGCTCGCTGAACCAGCCGACGTCGTCGACGAAGGACAACGTCGCGTCGGGCCGGTAGCTCGCCGGCACCCCGGCCGCGCCACAGGTGAGCACCGCGGGACCACGCCCGTAGGCGACCGCGGTGGCCTGTGCCGGCTTCAGCGTGCGCCGATCCAGGTGGGCGCCCAGCGATGACGGCAGCGCCCGCACCAGGGCCTCGCAGGCCGCTCCCAGCGAAGCCGCCGGCACCGGGACGTTGGTCAACCGGACCGGACCGGGACCGCCACAGGCCGCGCCCAGCAGGACGACCACGACTGCGACCCCGACCCGACCATCCAGCCACCCGGCGCGGCCACCACCCCAGCCCCGGCCGGGACGACCAGCACCCCGCCAGGGACCACCGATCCCCCGCGCACGACGGCTGGCCGCCCACCCGGGACGTCCGACCATCCGTACGGGACGGCTGGCCGCCCGGGCCGAACGTCCAGCCGCCCAGGCGGCATTGCTGACCCGGCCTGGCGCGACGCCGGACCGGGTCAGTGGACGGCCGACCCGCGGTGGTGCGGGACGACCCGAGACGATGTTCAGAAGTGGACGACCGGGCAGGTGAGTGTGCGGGTGATGCCGTCGACCGCCTGCACCTTCGACATCACCATCTTCCCGAGGTCGTCCACCGTGGGCGCTTCGGCCCGGACGATGACGTCGTAGGGACCGGTCACGTCCTCCGCCTGAGTGACTCCGGGGATCTGCTCGATCTCCTTGGCAACCGAGGCGGACTTGCCCACCTCGGTCTGGATAAGGATGTACGCGTGGACCACAGACGCTCCCTCGTCGGACGTCGACAGCCCGCCCTGCAGAACTACGGGCCGACAGAAGGTAACAGGCAAACGGGCCGGATGAGAGGTTCCGCGACCGAGGAATTTCACCTACCCGGTCGACCAGCGCACATCGGCTGCCACGCAGACCTCTTCTGGCCGACAATCCTGCGGCCCAGCTCCCCCGGCCCGTACTCGACTGTGAGGACGGCCACCACCGCGGCCGCCGAACCCGCGGCCGTGAACCGAAGACGAATGGCGGGATATCCGATGTTCTCGAGGCTGCGTTGAGCCGGCCGCTCGGCCCTGCGAGCGCGAGCGGGGCGGGCGGCGCGCCGCCCGGGGTGGGGGTCGCGCCGCCGAGGGTGTTGACGATCGCCGGTTCGGATTCCGGCGGCGGCGCCGGAATCCAGGCTGACCTGAAGACCATGCTCGCGTTCGGCGTGCACGGCATGAGCGCGATCGTGGCGGTGACGGCCCAGAACTCGCTGGGGGTGCACGGCGTGTGGGACCTGCCGGCCGACGCCGTGCGGGGGCAGATCCGCGCCGTCGTCGACGACATCGGCGTCGACGCGGTCAAGACCGGGATGCTCTCGTCCGCCGCGCTGGTCGATCTGGTGGCCGCGGAGCTGGACCGGATCGACGCGCCGGTGGTGGTCGACCCGGTGGGGGTGTCCAAGCACGGTGACCCGCTGTTGGCGCCGGACGCGGTCGATGTGGTGCGCCACCGGCTGCTGCCGCGGGCCACGATCGTCACGCCGAACGTGGACGAGGTCCGACTGCTCACCGGCTTCACCATCGAGGATGTGGCCGACCTGCCGCGCGCCGCCGAGGCCGTGCTGGCGCTCGGCCCCCGCTGGGTGCTGGTCAAGGGTGGGCATCTGGCGGGCGATGCCGTCGACCTGCTGACCGACGGAGCCGTGCGCGTGGAGCTGCGCGGCCCGCGCTATGATCGCCGTCACACCCATGGGACCGGTTGTACCCTCGCGTCAGCCATCGCTTCGCGCCTGGCGTGCGGCGATCCGCCGGCACGGGCCGCGCAGGCCGCCAAGGACTATGTCAGCGGCGCGCTCGCGGCCGGGTTCCCGCTCGGCGCCGGCATCGGACCGGTGGATCACGGCTATCGTCACCGTGGGTAGTTTTCCGATTGCGGGGTGGCGGGCGGACGGTTCGGACCCTCCGGACCCTGCTTCCATCGCCCCGCCCAACGTGACCTGACGCATCCGCACCCTTGCCAGGGGAGGTAGCCCGTGGGGGCTCCCAGCACGACAGCGACCACGCCAGGTAGCACGGACCAACGGTGGTACCGCATCCGCGGTGGCGCGCCGCTGCACGGCTCGGTCGAGGCCTCCGGCGCCAAGAACTCGGTCACCAAGCTGATGGTCGCCACCCTGCTCACCCCGGCGCCGTGCACGCTGACCCGGGTGCCGCGGATCGCCGAGGTCGATGTCGTCCTCGGGATGCTGACCGAGCTTGGCACCCACGTCGAATGGCTCGACGAGCACACCGTGCGCCTGACCACCGAGCGGATCGCGGACGCCTCCCTGTCCGAGGCCTACTCGGGGGTGAACCGCATCCCGATCCTGATGATGGGTCCGCTGCTGCACCGGGTCGGCGAGGCCGTGATCCCGCTGCCCGGGGGTTGCCGGATCGGCAAGCGGCCGGTCGACTTCCACCTCGCCGGCCTGCGGGCGATGGGCGCGGAGATCGTCGAGCAGGTCCGCTCCGTCCAGGTCAAGACCCTGGGGCTGCGGGGGACGCACGTCGCGCTGCCCTTCCCCAGCGTCGGCGCGACGGAGAACCTGCTGCTCGCCGCGGTCCGCGCGCAGGGCACCACGGTGATCTCGAACGCGGCGGTCGAGCCGGAGGTCGTCGACCTCATCCTGTTCCTGCAGCAGATGGGTGCGCTGGTCGACGTCGAGGCCGACCGGACGATCGTGGTGCAGGGGGTCGACCGGCTGCGCGGGGCGACCCACGCGCCGATCCACGACCGGATCGAGGTCGCCTCGTTCGCCGCCGCCGCCGTGGCCACCGACGGCCGGATCGAGGTGGTCGGTGCCCGTCAGGACCACCTGATGACCTTCCTGAACCACCTGCGCCGGCTCGGCGGCGAGTTCGAGGTAACCCCGCGCGGCATGACCTTCTTCCGGGCCCGTGCGCTGGAGGCCACCCACGTGCAGACCGACGTGCACCCCGGGTTCATGACCGACTGGCAGCAGCCGCTGGTCGTGCTGCTCACCCAGGCCCGCGGGGCCTCGGTGATCCACGAGACGATCTACGAGGACAGGTTCGGGTACACCCGTCAGCTCGCCGAGATGGGGGCGGACATCGCCCTGTCGACGCTGTGCCTGGGCGGCAAGTCCTGCCGGTTCGCCGCCCGCGACTTCGAACACTCCGCCGTCGTCAGCGGCCCGACCCCGCTGACCGGCGTCGACCTGACGATCCCCGACCTGCGGGCCGGCTTCGCCTATGTGCTCGCCGCCCTGAGCGCGGACGGGACCAGCGTCATCCGGGGCACCCGGTTCCTCGAGCGCGGCTACGAGGACCCCGTCGGCAAGCTGCGCTCGGTCGGCGCGCAGGTCGAGACCGACCCGGTTCCCGCCGACCGGGTAGCCGCCGACCGGGTAGCCGCCGACCAGGTACCCGCCGTCCACTAGCGATCAGTACTCGGGGCCCGGCTCGCGGCTCATCAGCTCCTTGACCGCCTCCAGCGGCGGGAGGCCCTCGTACAGCACGCGTTCGACCTGTCGGGTGATCGGCATGGCGACCCCGTGCTGGTCGGCCATGGCCAGCAGCGGTCGGCACGACCGCACCCCCTCGGCGACCTGCTGTTGCTCCGCCTCGACCTGGCCCAGGGTCATCCCCCGGCCGAGCTTCTCCCCGAAGGTCCGGTTGCGCGACAGCGTCGACCCGCAGGTGGCCACCAGGTCGCCGAGTCCGGCGAGGCCGGCGAACGTCATCGGATACGCGCCCAGTGCCGTCCCCAGCCGTTGGGTCTCGGCCAGACCCCGGGTGATCAGGGACGCCTCGCTGTTCGTCCCGAACCCCATGCCCGCGAGCATGCCCGCGGCCAGGGCGATCACGTTCTTCACCGCGCCGCCCAGCTCGCAGCCGATCACGTCGGCGCTGGTGTACGGCCGGAAGTAGGGCGTCCAGCAGGCCGTCTGGACCAGCTGGGCGGTCCGCGCGGACGTGCTGGCCACGACGGTCGCGGCGGGATGCTCGGCGGCGATCTCGTGGGCCAGGTTCGGACCGCTGACCACCGCGACCCGCTCCGGCGGTACCTGGGCGACCTCGGCGATCACCTGGCTCATCCGCAGCGTGCTGCCCGCCTCGACGCCCTTCATCAGACTCACGTAGATCGCGTCGGGGGCGGTCAGTGGCGCCCAGTGGGCCAGCGCCGGGCGGAGCACCTGCGCCGGTACCGCCAGCACCACCAGCCGCGCCGTCGCCAGCGCCGGCCCCGGCTCGGTGCTGGCGCGCACCCGCTCCGGGAGCCCGACCGCGGGCAGGTAGCGCGGGTTGACGTGGCGCTCGTTGATGGCCCGCACGAGCGCACCGTCGCGGGCGACGAGATCGACCCGGGTGCCGGCGTCCGCGAGCACCTTGGCGAACACCGTCCCCCAGGACCCGGCGGTCAGCACCACCGCGCGCCGGATCGGCTCCTCGCTGACGGACGGACGACCGGCGTCGTCGGCCCGTCGGCCCACCAGCACGTGACCGGGCGGGCCGGTCCGGGCCGGTTCGACGTCGACCGCGGGGGCGGCGTTGATCGGTTCGGCGATGACTGCTCCTCAGGGAGATCGGCGCCCTTCGGCGTCCCGTCGCCATCGACCGTAGACGCAACCCCCATGACCATCGTGCGCAACGCCCGCCCGACTCATGGCCTAGGGTCGCCTTCGTGTCGCTCCCCCGCGGCGAGGCGCCCTGGACGGTTCTGCTGCCCCTGAAGAACCTGGACCGAGCGAAGTCCCGCCTGCAACGATCCGATCGCCGCCGACTGGCCCTCGCCATGGCGCTGGACACGGTGACGGCGGTGCTCGCTCTCGCCCCGGACCGCGTCGGCGCCGTCGTGGTCGTCAGCGGCGACCGGACGGTGGACGAGACGCTCACCCGGGCGCCGGGCGCCGACGCCCGGCTGCTGATCGTGGCGGACCGCCCCGACCGGGGCCTCAACCCCGCGCTGCGCCACGGCGACCAGCACGCGCGCCAGCGCTGGCCGCAGCGGCCGGTGGCGGCGATGTCCGCCGACCTGCCCGCCCTGCGGCCGACCGAACTGCACCACGCCCTCACCGTCGCCGCAGGTCACCCGCGGGCGGTGCTCGCCGACACCTCCGGCGCCGGAACGGTGCTGCTCACCGCCCTGCCCGGGGTCGCGCTGGTCCCGCTGTTCGGCGCGGACAGTCACGCGGCTCATCGCCGTTCCGGCGCCGTCGACCTCACCGTGACGCTCGGCGCCGCGGTGCCCGGCCTGCGCCGCGACGTGGACACGACGACAGACCTGGCCGAGGCCCGCGTCCTCGGCGTCGGCCGCCACACCAGTGCCGCCCTGCACGCCGCCGCACCCGCCCGCTAGTCGGCGAGGGGCGGCGGGTCGCCGCGGCCGACCAGCGGGATCGGCAGCGGGCCGGGCCGGGCGAACAGGTAGCCCTGGCCGAGTTCGCAGCCGAGTTCGGTGAGTTCGGCCAGCTGGGTCTCCCGTTCGATGCCCTCGGCCACCACCACCGCCCCCAGCGCGTGCGCCAGGCTGATCATCGAGCGGCGCATCGCCGCGACCCGCCCGCCGTCGCGCGGCGCCTCGACCAGCGTCCGATCGAGTTTGACGACGTCGACGGGCAGCAGGTGCAGGGCCGCCAGGGTGCTGTGGCCGGCGCCCACGTCGTCGAGGGCGACGGACACCCCGAGGGCGCGTACCTCGTCGAGCACCTCGCGCGCACCGCGCAGATCGGTCAGCCGGCTGGTCTCGGTGATCTCCACGACCAGCCGGGCCGGGTCGAACCGGCTGGTCGCCAGCGCCCGCACCACGCTGTCGAGCAGGGTCATGTCCGCCACCCGGCTGGCCGAGACGTTGACGTGCAACCGCAGGCTGGAGTCGGGGAACGCCCGGGCGATCTCCCCGCAGGCAAGGCCCATGATCATATCGTCCAGGGTGCCGACGATCC
This sequence comes from Frankia umida, assembly GCF_023242945.1. Classification (NCBI taxonomy): domain Bacteria; kingdom Bacillati; phylum Actinomycetota; class Actinomycetes; order Frankiales; family Frankiaceae; genus Frankia; species Frankia umida. The sequence goes on along the minus strand of NZ_JALKFT010000008.1, from coordinate 51,997 downwards.
CGCTGCTCTCGGCCGCGGCGACGAACGTGTTGGGCGGCACCGGGCCGCGGCCGGGGGCCGTCCACCGGGCGAGGGCCTCGAGCGCGACCGGCAGGTGGTCGGTCAGCCGCACGATCGGCTGGTAGTGCACGGCGAACCCGGCCGACCAGCCACCCCGACACAGCGCCGTGGCCAGCGCGTCGGCCAGGTGGGTGCCGGCGACGAGCTGCGCCTGCGGCGTCTGGCCCAGACCCGGCCGGTACACCACCAGTCGGTTGCGACCGGTCTGTTTCGCCGCGTGCAGTGCCATGTCGGCGCGGCGCAGCAGGACCTCGGTCGTCTCCTGGGTCCGGCCGGCGACGACCAGGCCCACACTCGCGTGCACCGGCCACTGGTGGCCGCCCACCGCGACCGGTTGGCGCAGCGCCGTCAGGATCCGCTCGGCGACCTGTTCGGGCAGCTCCCGGCCGCCGTCGAGCAGGATCGCGAACTCGTCGGAGCCGAGTCGGGCGACCGTGTCCGCCGTGCGCACGCAGTGCCGCAGCCGTTGCCCGACGGCCCGCAGCAGCTGGTCGCCGGCCGCATGACCAAGACTGTCGTTGATCACCCGGAAGTCGTCGAGGTCGCAGTAGACGACGGCGACGTCGCTGCCGTCGCGCCGGCGGGTGGCAAGCGCGGTGGTCAGCCGCTCGCGGAACAGCTCCCGGCTGGCGAGCTCGGTGAGCGGGTCATGGGAGATCCAGTGCCGGACCTCCCGTTCCGCGTCGCCGAGCACGGAGATCAGCTGCTCGTTGGTTCGCGCGGTGAGCAGCTGGCGCAGGACCACCGCTGTGACCAGCAGGGCCACGACGACGCCCTCGACGGGGTCGAGCGCACCCCGCGTCCGCGACCGCCCCAGCACCAGCGCCGCCACCACACCCGCGGCGAGGTAGGGCACCGCCAGCCGCGCCAGCAGGCCGCCGCACGCGCCGACGCCCCGCGGGACGCCCGGGCGACGCGCCCCCGATCGCGACCCGGCGGGACGGCGAAGCGCCGGGGGGGCGCCGCCGTGGCGGACCACCCGCAGCGCCGCCGCCACCACGAGCAGGGCTCCCAGCACGGTGGTCGCGGCCAGCCCGGCGGCGACGGGGCCCGCCGGCACCCCCCAGCCGCGGGAGACGTCCAGGTGGCCGGAACCCGGGCCCGGGCCCGGGACTGTGCCCGGTAGCGGCCCGAGGGCGGTTCGGGTGCTCCACAGGGCTGCCAGGGCCAGCGCGAGCAGGCCCACGCCCGCGCTGAGCACCGCCGGTCGGTCGACGGGCGCCCGGTAGCCGGCCACGTGCACGACGGTGAGGGCCAGCGCCAGGATCACCACCGGGTAGGCCACCGCCATCAGGTCCGCGCCGGCGGCAGCCTCGGTGGGCAGTCCGGTGAGCAGCCCCGACCAGGTGAGCAGGAACAGCGCGCCCGCCATGATCAGTTCGTCCAGGGCGACCGCGGCGGCCCCGGTGGGCAGGCCGGCCATGATCCCGGTGCCGGTCCGGCCGAAGCCGGCCGCCAGGGCCGGGCCCCACCGTCCGCTGCCGACACCGGCCGCACCCAGCAGGGTCGCCGGTGGCCCCAGCGGCACCACCGGCTGCCGCGTCCGGGACGCCGACCCGCCGCGCGACCAGGGCCGGTCCCCGCGTCGACCGACGTGCCGCGCCGGCACACTGGCCAGGGCGGCCAGCGCCAGCACCGGCATCGCCAGGTGCCCGGCATCCGCGAGGTAGCCGACCTGGGTGATCCCCCGGCGGCCGTCCATCGCCTGATCGAAGCGCCGCACCAGCCAGACCGCCTGACCCAGGGTCCAGCAGGACAGGGCGAGCGCAAGCCACCACATCCAACGGCCGCTGGAGCGGCCAAGCCGGCGCCCGGCCCAGCCGCAGCTGATCGCCGCACCCAGCCCAGCGGCGACGGCGGTGGCGTCGACGAGCAACACCCGCCTCGCCCTCCTCCCCCGTGCGTCGGCCACCCGGGACAGTGGGATCCGCGAAGAACGCGCGCATCGGCCGAACTGATCGCAGAAAGTTGCCAAGGGGTCGTTGCCGCCCCACGCGACCCTATTCCGTGATCGCCCTACCACAAAGAGTGGCGACACATCCCGCGTGCCGCGCGGTCCCGACAGTGCCTGTCGTCACTCTCGGTCGTCGATTGACTTCGGGAAGCGCCCATCCGGCGGGTGAACGGCCAGCACGCTCACCCGCTGGGTGGTCCGCAGCAGACCGCGGCCGGTGCCCGTGTAACGCCCCGAGGTGGGCGCGACGTCGGTGTAGTCCCGTCCGACGGCGACGGTGACGTAGCGCAGGTCGGCCTCCCGGTCGTGACAGGGATCGAAGGCGACCGCGACCGCGCCCGGCAGCCCGGCCAGACCCACGGGAGCCGCCTGGCGCGGCCGACCCGGCAGGCCGTCGGGCACGATCACCTCGACCCAGGCATGGGACGGCCCGTCGCCGACCAGATGCCCGGAGACGTACCGGGCCGGCAGACCGGCCGCCCGGCACAGCGCCAGCATCACGTGGGCCTGGTCCTGACAGACCCCGCTTCCTCGGGTCAGGGCCTGGGCCGCGGTCGTCGTCACGTCGGTACTGCCGGGGACGTAACGGATGTGGCTGTGCGCCCAGGCGCAGAACCGGCGGGCGGTCAGCAGCGGATCCTCCGCGCGCAGCGCCCGGGCCGCGGCGGTCAGCGCCGCGTCGGGCGCGGTCAGGGGGGTGGACGCGAGCAACCTGCGCCCGCCCAGCGCGGTGGCGCGCAGCGCGGGTCGCGGACCGCCGACCAGCCGCTCCAGGGTCACCTCGACGTCGAAGTCGAGCCGGGGCGGCACCCGTGCCAGTTCGATCACCGCCACCCGCAGGCCGTCGGCGCCGCGCTGCCAGGTGACCTCGGCGGCCGGCGCCGAGACCACAAGGCTCGACTCCCGCACCGACTGGTCACCATGACGCCGCGGCGGGACGACCACCAGACGGTGTCGCAGCGCGGTCGCCGCGCCGTCGTAGGTGTAACCGAGCCGCTGGGTGATCTGATAGCCGACCCGGGTTCCGGCGGGCAGCCCCAGCAGATCCTCGATGGCGGTGGTCACCTGCTGACCGCTCACGATCGACCCGTCGCGGCGCCACCAACGCCGGCCGCTGTGAGTTCGGACACGCTCCGGATGGTCGCCGACCCATCCGGTCGACCGCCGTCAGCCCACCGGTCCGACCCGGCGAGCGCCGATGTTTCGCTCACGCTGCCGATCGTCGCCGCCAGGTGTTTCCACACCGTTAACTCGGCCCTGACGGGCGGGTCGAGGGTTGCCGTTACCGCGACCAGCCACTCACAGCGGGGAGAGTCGGGCGAGACCCAGACCACACCGTGCCGCCAACCGCGCCCTGAGCGGGGCACTCGGGCCATTCGGCCGCAGTGCCGAGTTCGCCGGGGACTGGCACCATCTAGTGTCATGAGCGAGCTGATGGCGACCCGACCCGAGCAGCCTCAGCGCAAGGCCCGCAGCGGTCTGCTCGAGCCGTTGGAGGCGCCCCGCACCCCCGCGCCCTCGGATCTTCCCGCCGACCGGTTCATCAACCGTGAGTCGTCCTGGCTGGATTTCAACGCCCGCGTGCTCGCGCTCGCCGAGGACGTCGCCACGCCGCTGCTCGAGCGGGCGAAGTTCCTGGCGATCTTCGCGAGCAACCTGGACGAGTTCTACATGGTGCGGGTGGCCGGGCTGATGCGCCGGGAGGCCACGGGTCTGGCCGTGCGCTCCGCCGACGGGCTGAGCGCACGCGAGCAGCTGGACCTGGTGAGCCGGACGGCCTCCGAGCTGTCCCAGCGGCAGTCGCGCTGCTTCACCGACGAGGTGGTGCCCTCGCTGGCCCACGCCGGGATCAGCATCCGGTTCTGGTCCCAGCTCAGCGAGGCGCAGCGCGAACGGCTGCACGACTACTTCCACGAGCAGATCTTCCCGGTGCTCACGCCGCTCGCCGTCGATCCGGCCCACCCGTTCCCCTACATCAGCGGCCTGTCGCTGAACCTCGCGGTGCAGGTGCGGGAGCCAGGTGGGGAGACCGACCGCTTCGCCCGGGTGAAGGTGCCGCAGAACGTCGGACGGCTGGTGCCGGTGTCCCCCGACGAGCCGGACGCGGGTGGAGCCGGTCGTGGCCAGGGCGGCGCCGGGGGTGGCCAGCCGGACCGGCAGGCCTGCTTCGTGCCGCTCGAGGAGGTCATCGCCGCCCACCTCGACCAGCTCTTCCCCGGCATGGAAGTGATCAACTCGCATCTGTTCCGGGTCACCCGCAACGCCGACCTCGAGGTCGAGGAGGACGAGGCGGAGGACCTGCTCCAGGCCCTGGAGCGGGAACTGGCCCGGCGGCGCTTCGGCCCGGCGGTCCGCCTCGAGGTGGACGCCGGCATCGACGCCGACCTGCTGTCGCTGCTCATGCGCGAGCTCGAGGTGACCGAGCGCGAGGTGCACCGGGTGTCGGGCATGCTCGACCTGTCGGCGCTGTGGGCGCTCTACGAGCTGGACCGCCCGGAACTGCGCGACCCGCCGCGGGTTCCGATCACCCATCCGCGACTGTCCACCGAGGAGGGGGAGACCCCCGACTTCTTCTCGGTGCTGCGCGAGGGCGACGTGCTGGTCCACCATCCCTACGACTCGTTCACCACCTCGGTGCAGCGGTTCATCGAGCAGGCCGCCGCCGACCCGCAGGTACTGGCGATCAAGCAGACGCTCTACCGCACCTCTGGCGACTCACCGATCGTGGACGCGCTGGTCGCCGCCGCCGAGGCCGGCAAGCAGGTGGTGGTGCTGGTCGAGATCAAGGCTCGGTTCGACGAGAGCGCGAACATCCGCTGGGCCCGGGAACTGGAGCGGGCCGGCTGCCATGTGGTCTACGGCCTGATCGGGTTGAAGACCCACTGCAAGACCTGCCTGGTCGTCCGGCAGGAGCGCGGCGGGCTGCGCCGGTACTGCCATGTCGGCACCGGCAACTACAACCCCAAGACCGCCCGGCTCTACGAGGACCTGGGTCTGCTCACCGCCGACCCGGGGGTGGGCGCCGACCTCACCGACCTGTTCAACGTGCTGACCGGGTACAGCCGGCAGACCGAGTACCGCTCGCTGCTGGTCGCCCCCCAGCACATGCGCGACGGCATCCTGGCCCGGATCGACGCCGAGGCACGGGCGGCGGCGCAGGGCCGTCCGTGTGGCATCCGGCTGAAGGTGAACAGCCTGGTGGACGAGCAGGTGATCGACGCGCTTTACCACGCCTCCCAGGCGGGCGTGCCGGTGCACTGCCTGGTCCGTGGAATCTGCGCACTACGCCCGGGTGTGTCCGGACTTTCGGAGACCGTACGCGTCCGATCGATTCTCGGTCGGTTCCTCGAACACAGCCGGATGCTGGAGTTCGCGTCCACGGACGAGTTCTGGATCGGCAGCGCCGACATGATGCACCGCAACCTCGACCGTCGGATCGAGGCGCTGGTCCGGGTGGGTCAGTCGGCGGACCGCGACAGCCTGCGCGACCTGCTCGACCACGCCTTCTCCGACCAGGTCTCCGCCTGGGACCTGCGCTCCGACGGCCGGTGGGAGCGGCACACCAACGGGTCGGACGACGTCCGGCTCGCGGACTACCAGCATGACCTCATGGCGCAGGCCGTCCGGCGCGGGCACCGGTAACCGGCACCGGCTGGCGCCAGCCAGCCGTGACCGGCGCCCGCACCGCCGGTCAGTCCGAGCTCGCCGAGACGCTGGACTTGAACTCCGAACCGGGCCGGAACTTCGGCACGACGGAGGCGGCGACGTGCACGGGCTCGCCGGTCGCCGGGTTGCGGCCGGTGCGGGCGGCGCGCTCCACCCGCTCGAACACGCCGAAGCCGGTGATCGTCACCTTCTCGCCGCTGGCGACGGCCTCCTGAATCGCGTCGAACACCGCGTCGACCGCCTTGGTGGCATTCGATCGTCCGCCCTCGATCTGCTGGGCGATGCGGTCAACCAACTGGGACTTGTTCACGACAACCTCCGGACGCCCCGCAGGGCGCGGGATGGGGAGCAGATCGGGCATCACACTGCGCTGCACCGTAGGCATCTCCACTGGCGAGGGCAATTCCCGCCACCGTGTCGCGTCACACAAACCCGCACGTCATCGGGTTCGTGCCAGTGGGCGACGGGATGCGTGCTGTGCGAACCACCCCAACCAACCGGTAGATTCATCACGTTCAGTGACGAGTGCCGCCGGAATTTTTGGGCTCAATGTCACGCTTTGGTCGCCAGCCGCCTCCAACGGGGGCAGGCCCACTCTGCTACGTAGCCATCCAAACGCCTCGGGCGATGACCGGTGGCCGGATTGCCGACACCGCAGGGCAAGTCGCCGACCCGCCCCCGCACCCCTGTCGGCCCTTATGTGATTTCGATCACATTCTTGGCCGCAGGGGCTCGGGGACACGCGCGGGGGTGGGTCACCCGGTCAGCCGGTGGTCGGCAACCAGGCCGGCCGCGTGCGCTCGAACGCGGTGACGAGCTCCTCGTGCCGCAGGGTCAGGCCCACGTCGTCGAGGCCCTCCAACAGCCGCCAGCGGGTGAAGTCGTCCAGCTCGAAGGACGCCGTGACATCGGCCCCGCGGACCTCCCGGGCGACCAGGTCGACCGTGATCTCGAGGGTCGGGTCCTGCTCCACCGCCGTCTGCAGGCGCTCCACCGTCTGCGCCGCGAGCTGGACCGGCAGCAGGCCGTTACCGAGCGCGTTACCCCGGAAGATGTCGGCGAACCGGGCGGAGATGACCGCCCGGAACCCGTAGTCCTGCAACGCCCACACGGCGTGCTCGCGGGAGGAGCCGGTGCCGAAGTCCATCCCGGCGAGCAGGATCGAGGCGCCCGCGTAGGCGGGGTTGTTCAGCACGAAGCTCTCGTCCGCGCGCCACTCGGAGAACAGGCCGGCGCCGAAACCGGTCCGCTCGATGCGCTTGAGCCAGTCGCTGGGGATGATCTGGTCGGTGTCCACGTCGCTGCGGCGCAGCGGCACGGCCCGTCCGGTGTGGGTGGTGAACGCCTCCATCGGAAACGCTCCTTTCTGCGGTGGGACGAAGACAGGGTCGAGCGCGCGGGACGGTCCGGGCGCTACAGGTCGGCCGGGGCGGTGAGCCGGCCGGTGACGGCGGTGGCGGCGGCCACCTCCGGGGACACCAGATGGGTCCGTCCGCCCTGGCCCTGGCGACCCTCGAAGTTGCGGTTGGACGTCGAGGCGCTGCGCTCCCCCGGCGCCAGGGTGTCCGGGTTCATCCCGAGACACATCGAGCAGCCGGCGCTGCGCCACTGCGCGCCCGCCGCCTCGAACACCTCGTCCAGGCCCTCGGCCTCGGCCTCGGCCTTGATCAACATGGAGCCGGGCACGATCAGCACCCGGACCCCGTCGGCCACCCGCCGGCCACGCAGCACCTCGGCGGCCGCCCGCAGATCACTGAGCCGGCCGTTGGTGCACGACCCGATGAACACGGTGTCGACGGCGACCTCGGACAGCGGGGTGCCGGCCGTGAGGCCCATGTAGGTCAGCGCCCGCTGCGCCGAGGCACGGGCGGCCGGGTCGGCGTAGTCCTCGGGGGTCGGCACCGGCGAGCCCAGCGGGGCGGCCTGGCCGGGGTTGGTCCCCCAGGTGACATACGGCGTGAGGGTCGTCGCGTCGATCACGACCTCGTGGTCGTACGCGGCGTCCGGGTCGGAGCCCAGGGTGCGCCAGTAGGCGACGGCGTCATCCCAGTCGGTACCGGTGGCGACCCGCTCGCGGCCGGCGAGGTAGGCGAAGGTGGTCTCGTCCGGCGCGATCATGCCGGCGCGCGCACCGGCCTCGATCGACATGTTGCAGACGGTCATCCGGCCCTCCATCGACAGGCCCCGGATCGCCGCACCGCGGTACTCGATGACGTACCCGGCACCGCCACCGGTGCCGATCCGCGCGATGATCGCCAGGATCAGGTCCTTGGCGGTGACGCCCGGGGGAAGGTCACCCTCGACGGTGACGGCCATCGTCCTCGGTCGCCGCTGCGGCAGCGTCTGGGTGGCCAGCACATGCTCGACCTGGCTGGTGCCGATGCCGAAGGCCAACGCGCCGAACGCGCCGTGGGTGGAGGTGTGGCTGTCCCCGCACACGATCGTCATCCCCGGCTGGGACAGCCCCAGCTGCGGTCCGACGACGTGCACGATCCCCTGGCCGGGGTCGTTCATCGGGAACAGCCGCACGCCGGCCTCGGCGCAGTTCCTGCGCAGCGCCTCGACCTGCGCGGCCGACACCGGGTCCGCGATCGGCAGCAGCGTGTCCGTCGTCGGGACGTTGTGGTCCTCGGTGGCCAGGGTCAGGTCGGTCCGACGGACCGGCCGTCCGGCCAGCCGCAGCGCCTCGAAGGCCTGCGGCGAGGTGACCTCGTGCACCAGGTGCAGGTCGATGTACAGCAGATCCGGTTCGCCCTCGGCCTCGCGCACCACATGGGCGTCCCAGACCTTCTCCGCGAGTGTGCGGCCCATGACCGACCCGCTCCTTTCCGGTTTCCGGCGCTCGTCGTTCTCGCGCCGCTCGTCGATGCTGGGTGCCGACATCCCGGGCGTCACAGCCCCGAACGTCACAGCCCCGAACGTCACAGCCCCGAACGTCACAACGTCGAACGTCACAACGTCGGGCGCCATGACGTCGGGCGCCATGGCCCCGGACGCCACGACGCCGAACCGCCCGGATGTCGGGACGTCCGGGTGCCGGGTGCCGGGTGCCGGCGGGGCTGGCGTCGTCGGCCGGTGAGCGCCGTGGGGTGACGTCGTCCCGAGATGGTCCGCTCGGGATGTTGTCGTCCCAGGATGTTGTCGTCCCAGGATTCAGGATGGCAGTATCAGCTTATGAAACAGCTTAGCGGAGTCGGCGTCCTTGACAAGGCGGCCCTGGTCCTGGCCGCCGTCGAGCACGGCCCCGTCTCGCTCACCGATCTGGTCGCGCGCACCGGGCTCACCCGGGCGACGGCCCATCGACTGGCCAGCGCCCTCGAGGTGCACCGGCTGGTCGGGCGCGACCCGGCCGGGCGGTTCGTGGCCGGTCCGCGGCTGGCGGCGGCCGCCGGTATCGCGGCCCCGTTGCCGTGGGAGCTGGTCGACCAGGCCGACGCGATCCTCACCGAGCTGCGCCACGCCACCGGCGAGAGCACCCAGCTCTACGTGCGCCGCGGCGCACTGCGGCTGTGTGTGGCGGCCTCCGAGCGGGCCAGCGGGCTGCGCGACACGGTGCCGGTCGGCGCCGCCCTGCCGATGACGGCGGGATCCGGCGCGCAGGTCCTGCTGGCGTTCGCCGACGAGCCGGAGCCCGACCTGATCGGCGCCGCCCCCTTCGACGCGGCGGTCCTCGCCCAGGTGCGGGAGCGGGGGTGGGCGCAGAGCGTGGGTGAACGGGAGACCGGACTCGCCTCGGTGTCGGCACCGGTCCGCGACGAGGCGGGCACCGTCATCGCCGCGGTGTCGCTGTCCGGGCCGCTGGAGCGACTGACCCGTTCACCGGGACGTCGTCATGGCGCGGCGGTGATCGAAGCCGCCCGGCGGCTGTCGACCGCGGTGGCATCCGACTGAGCAATCCGCGCAATCACGCGTTCCGCACTGTCAACTGCCGGACACCGCAACAGTCAACTGCCGGACACCGGAAATCGGTGGATGGTTGCGCGGAGACGGGTGTGATCCACCATCCGGGCGTTCGATCACGTCCGCGGTTACCCCGATTCCGCTGGTGATCCGCGTGCTCGCGCCCCAGAGCGACAATGGGAATCACCCATTCGGGCCCCACAACAAATGCAGGCCGGGGCTACACCAACCGGGCGGTCAACCGACCGCGGCACCGCCCCGCCGCGGGTTGACGAGGCCCACCGTCGTAGCCTGTTCGAGTCGTCCGTCTCGGATGATCGGAGTGGCAGATCGGATGGTCCAAGCGGGCCATTGCAACTGGTAAGCACGTGGTGGTCCACCGCACCATCGAAATGGACCACCCGAGGCGCCAGCGGCATCCGGTCTCGGGGATCTCCGGGTTCCGCACGGATGGGCGAGAAGCGCCCACGGCGGCGCCGTCGAAAGGCATAACCGCCACGGGCGGCGCCAGGGAGGGGCAGGGCGCGGTGCGCAGACTCGGTTCGCGGTACGTGCTGCACGAGGTACTGGGGCAGGGCACGACGGGCCAGGTATGGCAGGGCGAGCGGGTCTCCGACGGCACGCCGGTCGCCATCAAGGTGCTACGGCCCGAACTCGCCGATGACCCGGTGATCGTCGAACGGTTCCTGCGGGAGTGGGACCTGCTCGCCAAACTGGACGACCCCGGTCTGGTCGCCGTGCGCGACCTGGTCAGGGAGCCGGACACGCTGGCCCTCGTGATGGACCTCGTCGACGGTCCTGACCTACGGGCCCATCTGCGGCAGTACGGGCCACGCCCCGCCCGGGAGGCGGTCGGCATCGCGATCGGCACGCTGGACGCCCTCGACCGGGTGCACGCGGCCGGCATCGTGCACCGCGACGTCAAGCCCGAGAACATCCTCATCGACTCCGCCGACCCGGATCGTCCGGTGGTGCGACTCACCGACTTCGGGATCGCCCGGATGATCGGTCGCCACACCCAGCAGGCCACCGGCCCGGTCGGCACTCCCCTGTACATGGCGCCGGAGCTGGCCGCGGGGGCCCCGCCGACCGCCGCCGTCGACGTCTACGCGGCCGGCGTCGTGCTCTACGAGATCCTCGCCGGCTCGCCGCCGTACGACTCGCCGAACCCGGTCGAGCTGTTGCGCGCGCATCGCGAGGACGAACCACAGCCGATCCACGGCGTCCCGGCACCCCTGTGGGATGTCCTGTCCCGCATGCTCGCCAAATCGCCGCGGGCCCGGCCGATCAGCGCCGCCGAGGCGGCCGACGAGCTCGACGAGGCCCTCGCCGCCAGCCTGCGTGGTGCCGCCGCGGCAGCGCCGGCAGGCATGCCGATCGGCCCCGCCGCGGCGCCCCCCGGGCGCTACACCTCCGTCGCCCGCCCCACCGGTGCCCGCCCCACCAGCACCCGGGTCCTGGGCGCCCGCTCCACCGGAGCCGCCGCCCAGGGTGCCACCGCGCCGCGCACCGCCGCGCTGGGTGCCGGCGTGATGGGAACCGCGGCGATGAGCGGCGGTGACACCCGGGGGAACTGGAGCGACCTGGAGCACACCCAGATCGCCGGCAGCCTGCCCGCGACCACCGTGGGACGAACCGGCCGAGGCTGGGACTCCGACGTGGAGATGACCCGGATCGCCGGAGCCACCGGTGCGGGCGCTGGTGCTGGTCGCGGCCTGGGTGCCGGTCGCGGTGCCGGTGGGGGCAGCCCGACCGGGAGCCGGGCCGGCGGCTGGAGCGACGCCGACGCGCCGACCGGGTTCGCCCCCGTCGTCCGGGTTCCGGCTCACTCCGGTGGCCCGGCGGCCGACACCAACACGGTCATGTCCGTGGCTCAGCAGCCCACCCCGTCCAGCGGTGGGCCGGGTGGCCACGGCGCACGGCGCGCCGACCGTCGGCGACGCACCCGGATCGCCGCCGGAGCCGGCCTCGTCGTCGCCCTGGTCGCCGGCGCCGGCGGCTGGGCGCTGGCGTCCAACGGTGACGCGAACAGCTCGCTGAGCGCGGCCACCGGCGTCGAGGTCTCGCTCAACCCGAGCGCGACCACCACGCCGGGCGAGTCGACGAGCCCCGGCGGCGGGATCGTCGCGATCCCCGGTGCGACGCAGGCGGGGGTCGTCGGTCGACCCGGTGCCCACCCGGTGTCCACCGCGGCCGGCGCCGCTCCCGCGGCCACGGCCGCACCCGCCACCTCGGCCGCACCCACGACCGGACCGACCGCGGGAAGCAGCCCGGCACCGTCCCCGACCGATGACGGGACGGCCACGGTGCCCAACACCGAGGGCTCGTCGGTCAACGCCGCGGTCAACACCCTCGGTGCCGCGGGCTTCCAGAACGTGGACAAGAAGTTCGACTGCTACGACAACGGGGCCGTGGACGCGGTCGTGCGCCAGAACCCCAAGGGCACGAAGGTCGCGAAGACCACCCGCATCGCGTTGCAGGTCCAGGGCAACGACTGCACGGTCGTCCCGAACGTCACCGGCATGACCGAGGCCAAGGCGAAGAGCACCCTGAACGCCGCCGGCTTCTACTGGATCAACGGTGCCTGCCCGTCCGGCTACACCAGCCAGGTCACTGGCTACACGCCCACCGGACGACGCCCGAGCGGCTCCACCACGGTGACCCTCACCCTCACCTGCGCCGCCCCCGCGACCACCCCGCCCCCGGCCAAGGCGCCGCCCGCCAAGGCGGCGCCCGCGACCGCCAAGTAGGCCGGGGCCCTTCCCGGACACCCGTCCAACGCCCGGTCGGACTGCCCTCACCGGCAGCCCTGCCGGGCGTTGTCGTGCGTGGCGTCCCCGACACCCCACGGCCCGCTGCGCTGCCCGCTTGCATCGCCCGCCGCCCGCGGATGCCCGCCCTCGACGATGGCACGTCCTGTGGCGCGGCTCCTGGGGGCCGGCGGGGTCGGTGCCGGACCTGCGGCGGACACCGGGCCGGGGCGGACAGCAGGACGAGCGGCGGCCTTCGGGCGTGCGGCGGCGGCCCGGCGGCGGAGGCGGCCCGGGAGGTCAGCCGAAGCGGTCGATCGGGAGGGAGCTGACGTCCGAGGAGGAGGGCAGGGAGCGCAGCTCGGGGCGGCTGCGGCCCAGCGATCGGGACGGTCGGCTGTCGTCCACCCGCAGGCTGCGTGGCAGGGGCATGGGGACCGGGAGCTCGGACTCGGGTTCGTCCACGGTGGGGATGGCGGTCGCGGTGGCGGCCCAGAGATTCACCTCGACGATGATCTCACCGCTGTCCGACGACATGCGCAGCCGGCCGCCGTGCACCTCGACCAGTCTGCGCACGACGTACAGGCCCATCCCGGCGCCGTCCGTGGAGCGGGTCGCCGTGCCATCGCGCTGGGTGAAGGGCTCGAAGAGCTGGCGGATCGTGTCGGGATCCAGGTCGGGGCCGGGGTTGCGCACCCGCAGGACGACCTCGTCGCCCACCCGGCCGGCGATGAGCCGCACCGGCGCACCCGGCCAGGAGTGCACCAGCGCGTTGTCCACCAGGTTCGCGACGACCTGGATGAGGGCCTGGCGGGCCATCCGGACGGACAGCTTGTCCGGCAGGTCGACCGTGACACTGCTGGGGGAGCTGGTGTAGGGCAGGCCGGCGAGGACGTGCCGGACGACCTCGGGCAGGTCGGCGATCGTCGTCTCGTCGGTGCCGGTGGCCGTGGCGGCCGTCAGCATGTTCTCCAGGAGCCGGGAAAGCCGGTCGGAATGGCGCACCGCGGTGTCGAGCAGGTCGTCGAGCTGGGCGTCGGTGAGCCGGTCGCGGCGGCGGCGGATGGTGAGCAGGTTTCCCCGGATACCCGTCAGCGGCGTGCGGAACTCGTGCGAGACCGTGGCGACAAGATCGCTGCGGATGCGGTCGGTCTCCTCCAGCCGAGCCATGAGGGACTGCTGCCCCTCGTGCAGCTGCTGACGGTAGTGCTCGACCCGGCGCCGGGACTGCTCGTTGTAGTGCCAGAAGACCATCTGCGCGCAGGCCAGCGCGAAGATGAACCCGGCGTGCAGACCGGCGAGCAACCACGCGTTGTCCAGCATCTGCGAACCATCCGTGACGATGTTGCCCATCGTCAGGTTCGCCACGAACACGAACGCGATCGCCAGCAGGTAGACCGTCCACTCCTCGTAGAGCGCGATCAGGGCGACCACGACGAAGAAGTGGAAGTACATGGGCGTCAGACCGTCGGCGATGTGCACCAGCACGACGGAGCAGCACAGCAGGCCCAGGCTCGCCGCGAGCGCCCGCACCCGGCGCCGCCCCGGCACCACCGCCGCCGCGAACAGCAGACCCGAGGGGGTCGCCGCCAGCAGGCCGTGCCCGGCGCTGCGACCCTCGACGGCGGCGTAGCCGACGATGATGGGCAGGTGCAGGGCCAGCATCAGGCACATCAGGGTGTGCCGGGCGGTCCAGTCCTCCAGCGGCAGGCCGCGCCCCTGGGGGAGGACGGCGGCGAGACGGCGCATCGGACTCGACGCGTCACGCTCGTCGTCATCGTCTATCGGCGGCATGGATCGTGCGGCGCCCGTCACCGCTGCCTGCTGCGCGGCGGTGGCCCGCTCGCCCCGGCGCGCGCCGGGGCGAGCCCGGGCGCTGCCATGACGACGGCGGGCCCGTTCGGGGGTCGGAGGGCTGACGGTGGACATCCGGGCAATTTTCTACCGTTCGAACCCGAGAGCACCATGGTTGTCAAGGGTGGTGTCGCATGGCGACAGTGCCCAGGTTTGACTAGGCCTTCCGCACCACCTTCGACCGGGCTCATCGGAGGATGGCGCAAGGGTTGGTAGTCCGACCAGGCTGTGGTCCGCGAGGTGGTCCCAGGACGGCCACCCATGGAGGAGGACACCGTGCCCCCAGTGGCCCTGACTGCCTCGACCGCGATCGCCTTCGGTGTTGCGCGTGCGGCCCGCTCGGGTTCGCCGGCCGCCGACCGTGCCGATGAGGCCCAGTCCGCCCTGGCGCTGACCGCACGGCCCCGGCTGCGGCTGGTCTCGACCATCGAGCCGCTCGCCGTGACCGACGGCCCGGCCCCCGAGGTGCACGGCCGGGGTGGCCCGAGCTCCTGCGGCTGCCGTGACTGCGCGATGGCCCGTCACCCGGCGGCGATGCCCCGGCTGGCCGTCGTCCGCTAGGGGCGGCGCGCCGGGCCCACAGACGACAATGGCCCACGGAGGAAACTCCGTGAGCCATTGTGACGCATGGGACACGTGCATACCTCTGGCCTTCTGAGGGAAGAAAGAAGATGCACAACTACTGTAGCCCCGACCGGATTCGAACCGGCGCTACCGCCTTGAGAGGGCGGCGTCCTGGGCCACTAGACGACGGGGCCAAGACCTCCACACCGACACCGCGAAGAGCATCGAGTGGAACCATATTGAACTGTGCGACTTACTGTACATGATGCCGGACAGGTCCGGCGAATCGGCTCTGGTGGCCGCCGATCATGCAGCTGGGGTACCAGGACTCGAACCTAGACTAACGGAGCCAGAATCCGTTGGGCTGCCAATTACCCCATACCCCAGGGGCCTCGCCAACCCCCTGGGCTACCCAGCGGGCCGTTCGGCGTTGCCTACTGTACCCCATCCGGCGCGCTGACCGGACGGGGAGGTCCGACATCGCGTCGGCGTGGCGATCCCACCCCGGGTGCCCGGCGCGAGGTCGCCGGGGCTGGGCTCCTTGTCCGGAAAAGGGCCCGGCGTTCGCCCCGCCGGCCCGGGTGGATCAGCGTGCGGTCACCGGGTTGGTCAGGGTGCCGATGCCCTCCAGAGTCACCGCGACCCGCTGCCCGGGCCGCAACGGCCCGACGCCGGCCGGGGTGCCGGTCAGCAGCACGTCCCCGGGTAGCAGGGTCATCGCCGCCGACATGTAGGCCACCAGCTCCGGGACGCCGCGCAGCAGCAGCTTCGTGCGGGAGCTCTGCCTGGCCTCGCCGTCGACGGTGGTGCGCAACGCCAGGTCGGACGGATCGAGGTCGGTCTCGATCCAGGGGCCGAGCGGGCAGAACGTGTCGTGGCCCTTCGCCCGGGTCCACTGACCGTCAGCCGCCTGCTGGTCGCGGGCGGTGACATCGTTCGCGCAGGTGTAGCCGAGGATGACCTCCGCGGCCCGCTCGGGGGGCACGTCCCGGCACAGGCGGCCGATCACGACGGCGAGCTCGCCCTCGAAGTCCACCCGTTCGCTGTCGGGCGGCAGCACGATCGGATCGCCCGGCCCGGCCACGCTGGTCGACGGCTTCAGGAACAGGATGGGGCGGGCCGGGGCGGCGTCCCCACCCATCTCACGGACGTGGTCGGCGTAGTTCTTGCCGATGCACAGCACCTTGCTGGGCAGCACCGGGGCGAGCAGCCGGACGTCGTCCAGCGCGAAACGCGCGCCGGTGAGGGAGAACGGACCGAACGGATGGGGCGCGATGGCCGCGACGACGGCCGTACCGTCCTCGACCGAACCCTCGACCACCCCGAAGCCGGGCTCGGAACCATCGGTGAACCTCGCGATACGCACGCCCCCGACCGTATCCGTCCATCGGCCGATCGCGGCGACCCGTCTGACCCGAGGTGATCAGGTTCGCCAGAACGGGGAAGCTGACCGACAATCGGGCAGGATGACCGGAGCGCTCCCGGACACGGGAGCACCGACGTGGCGGCGAGACGAGAAAGGACAACCGTGAGCGAGCTCGACACGACACCGGTGTACGACGTGGGAGCGCCCGAGCCGAAGCCGATCGACGAGGAGCTCAGCGTCAAGCTCGGCCACCTGGCCGAGGACGCGATCCTGCGCGGCAAGCCGAACGGCACCGAGCGGTGCGACAACTGCCTGTACTACCTGGACACCGACAAGGACATCACCTACTGCTGGCACCCCAAGCTGCGCGTGCTGGTGGGCGGGGACTGGTGGTGCCAGTGGTGGGAGGAGATCGAGGACTGAGCACGTTCCCGGCGGGCGGGTCATCTCGGACCCGGCCGCCGGCCGGCGCCCCTGAGGTCAGTGCCCGCCGGAGCGGCGCCCCTCGGGGCGGCGGGCGGCGGGCGGCGGGTCAGTGGGCGGCGGGATCCGGGCGCTCGCCCTGACGGCGCAGGCCGAAGGTGACCGCGTCCTCCAGGGCCGACCAGGACGCGGCGATGATGTTCTCGTCGACGCCGATGGTGTCCCAGCGGGAGCGACCGTCACCGGTGCCGACCAGGACCCGGGTGACCGCCCCGGTGCCCTGGCGACCGTCCAGGATGCGCACCTTGTAGTCGACGAGCTCCAGGTCGGCAAGGCCCGGGTAGGACTTCTCCAGCGCCAGGCGCAGAGCCCGGTCGAGCGCGTTGACGGGGCCGTTGCCCTCGGCGGTGGCGACGTGACGGGAGCCGTGCGAGGTGAGTTTCACCGTCGCTTCGCTGACCACCTCGCCGCCGGGGCGCTGCTCGACGATGACCCGCCAGGACTCCAGGGTGTAGAAGCGCTGGCGGCCGCTGACCTCGTCGCGCAGGAGCAGCTCGAAGGACGCCTCGGCACCCTCGTAGGCGAACCCGGCGGCCTCGCGACTCTTGATGATCTCCAGAATGCGTCCGAGGGCGTCGCGCTCGTCGGAGAGGTCCAGCCCGATCTCGCGGCCCTTGAGCTCCAGCGTGGCCCGGCCGGCGAGTTCGGAGACCAGCATCCGCATGTCGTTGCCGACCACGGCCGGGTCGATGTGCTGGTACATGTCCGGGTCGATCTTGACGGCGCTGGCGTGCAGACCGGCCTTGTGCGCGAAGGCACTCGTCCCGACGTAGGGGCGGTGCGGGTCGGGGACGGAGTTGGTCACCTCGTCGATGGCGTGGGCGACCCGGACGAGTTCACCAAGACGCCCGGGGGGCAGCACGGCCTGGCCGAGTTTGGTCTCCAGACCCGCGATGATGCTGAACAGGTTCGCGTTGCCGCAGCGCTCGCCGTAGCCGTTGGCGGTGCCCTGCACATGGGTGACGCCGGCCTCGACGGCGATCAGCGAGTTCGCCACCGCGCAGTCGGCGTCGTCGTGGCAGTGGATGCCCAGGCGCGCGCCGGTGGCCGCCAGCACGTCGCTGACGACGGTGCCGATGCGCCCGGGCAGCATGCCGCCGTTGGTGTCGCACAGCACGACCACCTCGGCGCCGGCCTCGGCCGCGGTCCGCACGACCGCGAGGGCGTAGTCCGGGTGGGCCAGGTAGCCGTCGAAGAAGTGCTCGGCGTCGAGGAAGACCCGCTTGCCCTCGGCGTGCAGATGCGCGACGGTGTCCCGGATCATCGCCAGGTTCTCGGCGGCGTCGGTGCGCAGCGCCCGCTCGACGTGGCGCAGGTCGGACTTGGCCACCAGGCACACGACGGACGTGCCGGCCTCACGCAGCGCGGCGACCTGCGGATCGTCGGCGGCCACCCGGCCGGCCCGCCGGGTGGCGCCGAACGCGGCCAGCTGGGCGGTGTGCAGCGACAGTTCCGAACGGGCCCGGTCGAAGAACTCCGCGTCCTTCGGGTTCGACCCCGGCCAGCCACCCTCGATGAAACCGACGCCGAGGTCGTCCAGATGGCGCGCGACCGTCAGTTTGTCTCCGACGGACAGGGACAGGCCCTCCTGCTGGGTGCCGTCCCGCAGGGTCGTGTCGTAGATGTGCAGGGAATCGGGATCGTATGGCCGCACGCCGGGCGCCTCTCCGGTGGATCGGATGGGGCCGCGGGACCAGACCGACGCGGCCGCTGCACGCTCCCCCAGCCGCACGTGGACCACACTCCGGCGAAAGCGGCCGGCAGGCGCGCAACCTGGGCCGCCACGCGCCCGGCCCCATGGGTCAGCGACCGGAACGCGCGACGGAGACGGGTTCGCCGCCGGAGGACCAGACTACGTGTAACAGGCCTGACATGTGAACAGTGTGATGTGCGCCATGGCTCCGCCCCACCGCCGGGCGCCTCACGCCGTGTGCGGCGCGCTCAGTCGCCGGCGAAGCGACGCAGCCGGTCGACCTGCATGATCGTGATGGTCTGGCCTTCGGACAGAATCCAGGCCCGCCGTTCGAACTCCCGCAGCGCCTGGTTGACCGACTGCCGGGAGCCGCCGAGCAGTGAGGCGATCTCGGTCTGGGTGAGGCCGAGCTCGATCACCGGGCGGCCCGCCTCGCGCATCCGCAACAACAGCAGCTTCGCCACCCGGCGCGGCAGGTCGAGGAACACCAGGTCGGCGTTGGCGCCGGTCAGCCGCCGCACATGGGCGACCAGAGCTCGGATCAGCTGCTCGGCGACCGCGGGACGTTCGTGGACCAGCTCCCACACCGCCGCCCGGTCGAGTACCAGCGCGGTGCTGGGCTCGAGCGCCTCGACGCTGGCCGAGCGGGTGCCCGCCTCGACGAGGTTGAGCTCGCCCAGGGTCTCCTGCGGCCCAGCGATGTTCAGAACGTGATCGCGACCGTCATCGGCCTTGGTGAGCACCTTCAGTCTGCCGCTGGCGACCACGAGCAGGGTGTCGGCGGGCTCCCCCTCGCTGAAGACCACCTGCCCCCGTCGGAATCGCCGCGTGACCGCGCGGGCGGCCAGGCGCAGCAGATCCTCCTCGTCCAGCTCCTTCAGCAGTGTGGTCGCGCGAAGTAGGGCGACCGCCTCGTTGTCGTGCATGCGGTGACCGTAGCGTTGCCGGTCCCCCTCGTGTGCCGCAGCCGTCGACAAAGCCCGTCCGGACGGGCCGGACGGACCGCGCGCGGCGTGTGGCGGCACACCTGACACCTCAGGCCGTCACGCGACTGCTGCTCCAGCAACGCACCACGTCGCGCATGCTCAGGATGCCCGCGACCTCGCCACCGGAGGTCACGATGAGGTGACGAAACTCCCCGCGCAGCATCGCGGCGGCCGCCTCGTCGAGCGACCAGCCCGGATCCGCGAAGACGACATCGCGGGTGAGGTGGTCGCCCGCGAGCTCGACGTCGGCGTCCTGCCCGGCCGCCACCGACCGCAGCACGTCCCGCTCGGTCAGGATGCCGTAGCCCTGACTGTCCGCGTCGTGCACCACCGCCGCCCCGACCCGCCGGGCGGCCATCAGCCGGGCCGCCTGGCGCAGGGTGTGCCCAGGACCGATCATGAGTACAAGGGAGCTCATCCCCTCCGAGACCTGCACGTCGCCTCCCGACGTCCGCCCCCCGACGCTTGTGCGTTCGTGAACGCTTCACAGGCGACGGTAAGCCTGGTCCGGCGCTTTTACCAGACCGAAGCGGGAATCGGCGTGCCCTCGGCGTGACATTCGCCACCCCGAGGGATGGAGTCGGCGGGTGGCGGGCTCAGCTCTGGACGAGCTCGTTCCAGGAGCGGTAGCGCTCCAGCTCGCCCCGGGTGGCCTGGTGGAAGATCTCCAGCAGCTCCCGCGTGACGGGCCCGGGCTTGCCGCTGCCGATCTGGCGGTCGTCGACGGACACGACCGGCACGATCTCGGCCGCCGTCCCGGTGAAGAACACCTCGTCGGCGAGGTAGAGATCGGTGCGCACGACGTGCTGCTCGACCACCTCGTAGCCCTGATCGGCGGCGATCTGCATGATCGAGGCCCGGGTGATACCGCCGAGCGGGCCGTCGGTGAGCAGCGGAGTGATCACCTTGCGGCCGGAGACGAGGAAGACGTTCTCCCCGGTGCCATCGGCGATGTGGCCGTTCGGGCTGGTCAGGATGGCCTCGTCGTACCCGGCCTTGACCGCCGCGACCTTCGCCAGCGACGAGTTCAGGTACTGCCCGGACGCCTTGGCCGCCGGCGGGGTGATGTTCGGGTCGTTGCGCTTCCAGGAGGAGATCATCGCCCGCACGCCGTTGGCCTCCGCCTCCTCCCCGAGGTAGGCACCCCACGGCCAGACCGCGATCATCACCTCGACGGGGGACGGCAGCGGGTTGAGCCCCATCTCGCCGTAGCCGAGGTAGACCAGCGGCCGGATGTAGCAGGAGGTGATGTCGTTGACGGCGATGGTCTCCTTCGTCGCCGCCACCACCTCCTCCTCGGTGAACCGCGGCTCCATCACGTAGATCTTCGCACTGCGGTAGAGCCGGGCGATGTGGTCGCTCAGCCGGAAGACCGCGGGCCCGTCGGCCGTCGCGTAGCAGCGAATGCCCTCGAAGACGCCCCACCCGTAGTGCAGTGTCGGGTTGAGCACGTGGATGCGGGCATCGTCCCAGTCGACGAACTCGCCGCTCATCCAGATCTTGGAGGTGGGGGTGATGGGCACAGCGGACTCCAGGCCAGTATGCGACGACTCGAGACGGACCGGTCGGCGGGAGGAACGGGGCAGGATCCACGGCCCCGGACGAGAATAACCAGCCGGTGACGCGGGGCGAGACGCGACGACCCGCCCGGCCCCCCGATCGGATCAGCCAGCGGCGCGGGTCGCCAGATCCTCGCCGCGTTCACGGGTGGACATCGTCACCGCGTCGGAACCCGCCCGGGAGGCCAGCGACGCCGCCACGGCCGCCTCCACCCGGGCGGCCTCGTCCGCGTGCCCGAGATGGTCGAGCAGCATGGCGACCGAGGCGACGGTCGCCGTGGGGTCGGCGAGCTGGCGGCCGGCGATGTCGGGCGCGCTGCCGTGTACCGGCTCGAACATACTGGGATGAACCCCCGAGGGGTCGAGGTTACCGCTGGCCGCGAGCCCGATCCCACCGGTGATGGCCGCGCCGATGTCGGTGATGATGTCCCCGAACATGTTGTCGGTGACCACCACGTCGAAGCGGCCCGGGTCGGTCACGAAGAACATCGACGCCGCGTCCACGTGCTGGTAGCCGACCTGCACCTCGGGGAATTCGACGGCGACCTCGGCGACGGTGCGCGACCACAGGTCACCGGCCTTGGTGAGCACGTTGTTCTTGTGCACGAGGGTGAGCTGGCGGCGTTCCCGCCGGGCCGCCCGACGGAACGCGTCGCGCACCACCCGCTCGACGCCGAACCGGGTGTTCAGGCTTTCCTCGGTGGCGACCTCGTGCGGCGTACCGCGGCGCAGCACGCCGCCGGCACCCGCGTACGGCCCCTCGGTGCCCTCCCGAACCACGATCATGTCGATGCTGGGATCGCCGGCCAGCGGCGAGCGGACCCCGGGGTAGAGCCGCACCGGCCGCAGGTTGACGTGGTGGTCGAGCTCGAAGCGCAGCCGCAGCAGCAGGCCCCGCTCGAGGACGCCGCTGGGCACCCCGGGATCGCCGACCGCGCCGAGCAGGATGGCGTCGTGCCCACGCAGTTCCGCGAGGACCGAGTCGGGCAGGGTCTCGCCGGTGGCGTGCCAGCGGCGCGCGCCGAGGTCGTACTCGGTCGTCTCCACCTTGGGATGCACGGCACGCAGCACCCGTAGCCCTTCGGCCACCACCTCGGGGCCGATCCCGTCACCGCCGATCACCGCAAGCCTCATAAGGCCGACTGTAGCCGTCCGCGACGACCCGGGGCGGCCCGACCCGGCCCGTGTGCTGCGCTTTCGCCCGGTCACGGCGCTGCCGTGGCCCCGCCGCCGCGCATCCGCCTCCGAGACCCGCCGGACAACCACCGAATCCAACCGCGAGATTGCGGGGAGTAATCAAAATCCGGCAACACAACGACCATGAACAACACCGTTGTTGACGAATTGACGGATGTTCGCCGCCATCCATCCGGCCATCGCCCGACATCGCCGCCGAAGATTTTTTGGCGACACTCCGACCTGGCCGTAGATCAGGGAACCCAGATCCGCGAACCATCCGCCATGCGCCACCCCACGGGCCGGACACCCGAAATGCGACTGTCGTTAATCATGGCATTTCTCGCCGGTTACCCAAAAGAGCGCGGGACCCACAACTCCGGACGGTACTCACGCCATCCGCGCGGATCAGATGGTAAAAAATTCCCTTACCAGGACAGTGCGACGTGCTTGAAGCGAGGGGGTGCACGGCGCATGATTACCCGACCGCGGTCTCCATCCGGAGCCGCCGGGGGCAGCCGTGCCGAGGGCGAGGCCGATCTCGGCGCCGTTTCGGCCAGCCGAGCACGCCCACCGACGCCCAGCATCACGGCGACCACCACGACGGCGACCACCACGACGGCGACCACTGCGTCCATCACCACGGGGTCGACCGCGACCGCCGCGGTGTCGGCCGCACGCACCGGGGCGCCGAGTGCCAGCCCTCCGTCGGCCGGTCAGGTCGCCGTGGCCGGGTCGGCCGCGGCCGGCCACGAGGCGGAACCGCCGGATCTCGACCGTGTTCTGCGCGATCCCACCGAGCCGACGCTGCACTTCCAGCCGGTGGTGGATCTACAGCGTGGGGTGATCGCCGGCTACGAGGCCCTGGCTCGTTTCGAAAGCCATCCCGGGGTCTCCCCCGACCGGATCTTCGCCGCCGCGGTCCATCACGGTGTGGCCGCCGAGCTGGAGGCCCGGGTCCTGGCCGCGGCGCTGGCCGCCCGCGACCGGATGCCCGAGCGCTGTTTCCTCGCGGTCAACGTGCTGCCGCACCTGCTGGGCGAGCCGCCGGTCGCCCAGGTCTGGCAGGACGCCGACCTGCGCCGGATCGTGCTCGAACTGAACGAGACGGTGGATCTCGACGACACCGCGGAGCTCGCCGCCATCACCAGCGAACTGCGCGACCGCGGCGCGTTCATCGCCATGGACGACGTCGGTTCCGGCTACGCCGGGCTGCGCCAGATCGCCCGGGTCCGGCCGGACTTCGTCAAACTGGACCGCTCCCTGGTCGTGAACATCGACGACGACCAGGTCAAGATCGCGCTGACCGAACTGGTCGGTGGTTTCGCGAGTCGGCTCAACGGCTGGGTGATCGCCGAGGGGGTCGAACGCGCCGACGAGCTGGCCATGCTGGTGGCGTTGGGCGTCCCGCTGGGGCAGGGATTCCTGCTGGGCCGGCCGAGGCCGGACTGGCAGCAGCTCGACGTCGGGGTGGCCCGTCGGCTGCGGCAGCTGTCCGAACGCACCAACCGGGCCGCGAGCATCGAGAGCCTGATGGAACGGGCAACGGTGAGCATCGGCGATTCGGGGCACTGCGCGATGTCCACCGACTGCCCGAGCTGCCCGATGCGCGCCCCGGCCGGCCCGCCGGACACCGCGCACGGTCGGGGCGACGAGCAGAACCCACGCGCGACGATCATCGTCTCCAACCGGTGCCGGCCGGTCGCCCTGCACGTCAGTGCGGGCGGAGGTGAACTGCGCCGGATGCCGACCACGCTGTTCGCCCGCCCCGAGGAACCGGTGACCGAAGTGGCGCGGCGGGCGATGACCCGCTCCCGGGCCAACCGGTTCGACCCGGTGATAATCGTGACCGAGATGGGCCGACCACTCGGCCTGGTCAGGATGGAGAGCCTGATGCTGCGCCTTGCGGAGCTGTCGACATGAGGCGAAACCGGTATTGGACCGCGCAGGCCCTGATGGCGCCGAGCCCGGCGCTCGTCGGCCATTCCCGGCCCACGGAGATCACCCTGCGCCGGCCGGCAATGAAGGAATTCTACTGCGGGGCGATCATTCACGGTTGCGAGACCCGGATCACCGCCGCCAACGAGGCCGACCTGCTGCGTTCGGTCGACACCCACGCCCGCGTCGACCATGGCATGACCGATGTTCCCGATGCCCTGTTGGACGAGGTACGCGGCGATATCACCGGCACCGTCGCACGCACCGAACGGCCAGACTGACCGCGGCGTCCGATGTTCACCCGCGGCCCGCCTGGCCCGCCCGCCGGGCCGCTGATCGGCGGACCAGCGGACGGGCGAGCGGGGAGCAGCCGGGGGCGCGCTGCCGGGGCGTGTCGGTCAGGCGACCGGGGCGCCGCTGGTCTCGGCG
Source organism: Frankia umida (assembly GCF_023242945.1). Classification (NCBI taxonomy): domain Bacteria; kingdom Bacillati; phylum Actinomycetota; class Actinomycetes; order Frankiales; family Frankiaceae; genus Frankia; species Frankia umida. The sequence continues at coordinate 27,619 of NZ_JALKFT010000008.1, read as the reverse complement.
GAGCGCTGGGTGGCCACGGCTGACCCGGGCAGCTGACCCGGGGCGGTGCCGGTGGCACGGGCGGCCCGGTTCACCGCGCTGACCACGGCCCGCAGCGACGCCGTGACGATGTTCGGGTCGATCCCGACGCCCCAGTAGATGGTGCCGTCAACGTCGACCTCCAGGTAGGCCGCCGCCCGCGCGTCGGCGCCGGAGCCCAGCGCGTGCTCGTTGTAGTCGAGGATGCGCACCGGCAGACCGCGGGTGGCCAGCGCCGCGACGAACGCGTCGATCGGCCCGTTGCCCACGCCGGTGATGATCGTGTCCGCCCCGTCGACCCGGACGGAGACCGAGACCTCGTCCCGCTCCCCCGAGGCGGCGGTCGTCCGCGAGCCCAGCAGTTCCAGCGGGCCGCGGTCGGCCCCGCCGGCCAGGAAGTACTCGTCCGAGAAGATCCGCCACAGCTGCTCGGCGGTGACCTCGCCGCCTTCGGTGTCGGTGTGCCGCTGGACCACCCCGGAGAACTCGATCTGCAGCTTGCGCGGCAGATCCAGGGAGTGTTCGGCCTTGAGCAGGTAGGCGACCCCACCCTTGCCCGACTGGCTGTTCACCCGGATGACGGCCTCGTAGGTGCGGCCCACGTCCTTCGGATCGATCGGCAGGTAGGGCACCTCCCACAGGGTCTGCCCGGTGCGCGCCATCGCCTCGAAGCCCTTCTTGATGGCGTCCTGGTGGGAACCGGAGAAGGCGGTGTAGACGAGGTCGCCGCCATAGGGATGGCGCGGGTGCACGGGCAGCTGGTTGCAGTACTCCACCGCGCGGCGCACACCGTCGATGTCGGAGAAATCGATCATCGGGTCGATGCCCTGGGAGAACAGGTTCAGGCCGAGGGTGACCAGGCAGACGTTGCCGGTGCGCTCACCGTTGCCGAACAGGCAGCCCTCGACCCGGTCGGCGCCGGCCAGGACGCCGAGCTCGGCCGCCGCCACCGCGCAGCCGCGGTCGTTGTGCGGATGCAGGGACAGGATGACCGCCTCGCGCCGGGTCAGGTTGCGACCCATCCACTCGATCTGGTCGGCGTAGACGTTCGGGGTCGACATCTCCACCGTCGCCGGCAGGTTCAGCACCACCGGACGTTCGGCCGTCGGCTCCCAGACGTCCATCACCGCCTCGCACACCTCGACGGCGTAGTCGAGTTCGGTGCCGGTGAACGACTCGGGGCTGTACTGCCAGCGGACATGGGTGTCACCCAGCAGCTTGTCGGCGTACTGCGCGCACCAGCGGGCACCCTGCACGGCGATCTCGGTGATACCGGCCCGCTCCAGCCCGAACACGACCCGACGCTGCAGCGTGGACGTCGAGTTGTACAGGTGGATCAGCGCGTTGTCGGCACCGACCAGGGACTGCGCGGTGCGCTCGATCAGTTCCTCGCGGGCCTGGGTCAGCACCTGGATGACGACGTCGTCGGGAATCCGGTCGGACTCGATGAGCTCGCGGATGAAGTCGAAGTCGGTCTGGCTGGCCGCCGGGAAACCGACCTCGATCTCCTTGTAGCCCATCGCGACCAGCAGCTCGAACATCTGCATCTTGCGGGCGGGCGTCATCGGGTCGATCAGCGCCTGGTTGCCGTCACGCAGGTCGACACTGCACCACTGCGGGGCGCGGGTGATGGTCTGCTGCGGCCAGGTGCGGTCCGGCAGGGTGACGGGGGTGAACGGCCGGTACTTCTCCACCGGCATCGCGCCGGGACGCCGCCCGGCCGGCACTGCCGAACGGATGGGGGAGACCTGCGGTTGCGTGGTCATCGCGCTCCTGCTTCTGCTTCCTCGAACGAGGTCATACCGTCGCCGGCGCACGAGAACACCGCGACGAGGAAGCCAGCTGGATCAGGCCCCGCCGCGGCGGCTAAGGAGAAGGAGCGCACACATCGCTGTTACAGACTACCCGACGTCGGATCGACCGTCCGCCCGGAAACACTCGCCACCCGCCGGGCATCCACGCTACCGCGCGGGCTCGGGCGGACGCGGCGCCCGCGGAGCCCAGGGCGCTCAGGTGACGATCGACCCGATGACGCGAATCGGCTCGTTGCGCGTACGCAGGTCGTCGGGCCGCACCGTACAGACGCCGCGGCGCACGCCCGCGGCGTAGCTCGGCTCCGACGGGTAGAGGGCGCCGACGGCGAGATGCGGCGCGGAGTCGATGGCGCCGGTGCTGTCCCGCAGGGCGCCGGCACATCGCTGCCGGGCGCGCTGCGCCAACGTCGAGGCGCCGGGGAAGTTCTCGTCCGGCCCGGCCAGGTCGACCAGCCGGGTGACCTGGTCGATGTGCGGCTGGTCGCAGCCGACCCGGACCGGGACGACCGGGCGCAGCACGTCGATGTCGCCCGCGGGCAGGGGCGTCCAGGCCAGGCAGTCGCCGCGGTGCAACGACGAGATCAGCGCCGCGCTCACTGTGAAGCCGGCAGGCGGTTCGCTGAGCCCGCTGGTGACGGCGGAGCGCAGCGTGGGGGTGCTGCCCACGGCCGTGGCGGCCCCGGCTCGGGCGGCGGTCACCCCGGTGCCGCCGCGGGTCGCGGTCTGGCGCAGCGCGACCACGGTGATGGTGATCATCCCGACGACGATGGCCAGGAAGGTGACCATCCGGGCGATCCGCCGGGAACGGCCGGGTGGCGCGGGTGGGGACACCATCCGATGGAAGACGCCGGGCAGCCCGCGGGGGGCGGGCACCACCTGGCAGCGAGTGGAGCCGCTGGCCGGTTCCGAGGACCGGCCGCGTTCGTCCGCGGACGGCTCGAGGAAGCGGGCCCCCCGCACGAAACGCTCGTTCAGGCGAAGCCCCTCGAACGGGTCCTCATGCCGCGGCGCCATGACTGCCACGGTAAACCCGACGGCGAGTTGAACGCGCATGTTCAGCATAAAGATCACCCTGGCACCGCACCGGTCGGGCAGCCTGGTCGCGCGGGCGTGTCGCCTGCGTTCCAGGCAGACGTCCCCGGCGCGCCCACACTCGGCCGTGACCTGCTCCACCTGCCGCGATGCCACCCACGGGCGGGTCAGCGGGCCGAGTCGACCCGGCGCCGGGATGACGGCGCCGGGTCGGTCACTCAGGCGTTGATCCAGGACATCAGCGGCCGCAGCCGGCCGCCGACCTGCTCGATCGGGTGCTGCTTGCCCTCCTCGACCAGCTTGGTGAAGGTCGGACGGCCGTTGTCGTCCTCGGCGACCCACTCACGGGCGAAGGTGCCGTCCTGGATCTCCTCCAGGATCTTGCGCATCTCGGCCTTGACCGCCGGGGTGACGACCCGCGGACCGCGGGTGACGTCGCCGTACTCGGCGGTGTCGGAGATCGAGTAGCGCATCTGCGAGATGCCGCCCTCGTACATCAGGTCGACGATGAGCTTGAGCTCGTGCAGACACTCGAAGTAGGCGACCTCGGGGGTGTAGCCCGCCTCGACGAGGGTCTCGAACCCGGCCTGGACCAGGGCCGACGCACCGCCGCAGAGCACGGCCTGCTCACCGAACAGGTCGGTCTCGGTCTCCTCGGTGAACGTGGTGCGCAGCGCCCCGGCGCGGGTGCCGCCGATGCCCTTGGCGTAGGCGAGCGCGATGGCGAGCGCCTTGCCGGTGGCGTCGTTCTCGACGGCGACGAGCACGGGCACGCCCTTGCCCTCCTCGAACACCCGGCGGACCAGGTGGCCGGGGCCCTTGGGGGCGACCATGAACACGTCGACGCCGGCCGGCGGCTCGATCAGGTTGTAGCGGATGTTGAAGCCGTGGCCGAACGCCAGCGCCTTGCCCTCGGACAGGTGCGGGGCGATCGACTCGGCGTAGATCCTGCGGTGGGTGGTGTCCGGGGTGAGCAGCATGATGATGTCGGCCTCGGCGGACGCCTCGGCCGGGGTGAGCACCCGCAGGCCCTGCTCGGCCGCCTTCTGCCGGCTGCGGCTGTCCGCGGGCAGGCCGACCCGGACGTCGACGCCGGAGTCGCGCAGGTTCAGCGCGTGCGCGTGGCCCTGGCTGCCGTAGCCGATGATGGCGACCTTGCGGTCGGCCAGGACGTCCAGCGAGGCGTCGTCGTCGTAGTAGATCTCGACCATCGTGGGGGTCTCTCTTCTCATGGGGATCTCGTCGGAACTTCGGACGGGAAACTGCGGTGGTTCAGGCCGAGCGCTCGACGGCCCGCAGACTGCGGTCGGTGATCGAGCGTGAGCCGCGGCCGAGCGCCACCATGCCGGACTGCACGAGTTCCCGGATGCCGAACGGCTCGAGCATCCGGATCAGGGCGTCCAGCTTGTCGCGGGTGCCGGTGGCCTCGATGGTGACCGCCTCGGGGGCGACGTCGACCACCTTGGCGCGAAAGAGCGCGACCGTCTCCAGCACCTGGGAGCGCACGGCGAGGTCGGCCCGCACCTTGACCAGCAGCAGTTCCCGCTGCACCGAGACGGACGTGTCCATCTCGACGATCTTGAGGACGTTGACCAGCTTGTTGAGCTGCTTGGTCACCTGTTCCAGCGGCAGGTCATCGACGGCGACGACGATCGTCATCCGGGAGACCTCGGCGTTCTCGGTCGGCCCGACCGCCAGCGACTCGATGTTGAAGCCGCGCCGGGAGAACAGGCCCGAGACCCGGGCGAGCACCCCGGGTCGGTTCTCCACCAGCACGGACAGGGTGTGCGTGGTCCTCACAGGTTCACCTCGGCGTCACCGGAGTAGTCGAAGTCGGGCGCGAGGTCGCGGGCGACCCGGATCTCGTCGTTGCTGGACCCGGCGGCGACCATCGGCCAGACCATCGCGTCGGGATGGACGACGAAGTCGACGACGACCGGCGCGTCGTCGATCGCCATGGCCTTCTCGATCGTCTCGTCCACCTCGCCCGCGGACTCGCAGCGCAACCCGACGCAGCCCAGCGCCTCGGCGAGACGGACGAAATCCGGCACCCGCTTGACCCCGGATCGCGGGGAGTCGGGATGCGTGCCGAGTTCGGTGTTGGAGTAACGCTGATCGTAGAACAGGGTCTGCCACTGGCGGACCATGCCGAGCGAGCCGTTGTTGATGATCGCCACCTTGATCGGGATTCCCTCGAGCGCGCAGGTGGCGAGTTCCTGGTTGGTCATCTGGAAACAGCCGTCGCCGTCGATCGCCCAGACGGTGGCCTCCGGACGGCCGACCTTCGCGCCCATCGCGGCGGGAACGGCGTACCCCATCGTCCCGGCGCCACCGGAGTTCAACCACGTGTACGGGTGCTCATAGGTGATGAACTGCGCCGCCCACATCTGGTGCTGGCCGACCCCGGCGCTGAAGATGGTCTCCGGGCCGCAGATGCGACCGAGGCGCTCGATGACGTGCTGCGGGGCGAGCGACCCGTCGGGCGGGGTGTCGTAGCCGAGCGGGTAGGTGCGCCGCCAGCCGTCCAGCGCCCGCCACCAGGCCTCGAGGTCCGGCCGGGGCTCGGCGACGAGCGCGGCGATCAGATCGTTGATCACTTCGCGGCAGTCACCGACGATCGGCACGTCGGCGATGCGGTTCTTGCCGATCTCGGCCGGGTCGATGTCCGCGTGGATCACGGCGGCCTTCGGCGCGAACGACGAGAGCTTGCCGGTGACCCGATCGTCGAACCGGGCGCCGAGGGTGATGAGCAGATCGGCCTTCTGCAACGCGGTGACCGCGGCGACCGACCCGTGCATCCCGGGCATGCCCAGGTGCTGCGGATGGGAGTCGGGGAACGCGCCGCGGGCCATCAGGGTGGTGACGACCGGAATGCCGGTCATCTCGGCCAGCGTGCGCAGCTGCGCCGCCGCCCGCGCCTTGAGCACCCCACCGCCGACGTAGAACACCGGCCGACGACTGCCACTGATCATCTTCGCCGCCTCGCGCACCTGCTTGGCGTGCGGGCGGGTGACCGGCCGGTAGCCCGGCAGGTCGAGCGTCGGCGGCCACACCTCGTGCGGCAGCACCCGGGTCAGCGACTGCAGGATGTCCTTGGGCAGGTCGACCAGCACCGGACCGGGTCGCCCGGTGCCGGCCAGGTGGAACGCCTCGGCGATCGTGCGGGGAATGTCGTCCGCGGACTGGACGAGGAAGTTGTGCTTGGTGATCGGCAGCGTGATGCCGCAGATATCCGCTTCCTGGAAGGCGTCCGTACCGATCGAGGCGCTCGCGACCTGGCCGGTGATGGCCACCATCGGCACCGAGTCCATGTAGGCGTCGGCGATCGGGGTGACCAGGTTCGTCGCGCCCGGGCCGGAGGTCGCCATGCAGACGCCGACCCGACCGGTGGCCTGGGCGTAGCCCTCGGCCGCGTGCCCGGCGCCCTGCTCGTGACGAACGAGGATGTGCCGCACTCGGGTCGAGTCGAACAACGGGTCGTAGGCGGGCAGGATCGCGCCACCCGGAATGCCGAAGACCACCTCGGCTCCGACCGCCTCGAGGGAGTGGACGAGCGACTGGGCTCCGGTGATCTCTCGTGTCATCTGGGCGTCTTCCTTGAGGCCGTGGAGATGGCGATATCGGGGGTGAAAACCCGCCGGGCACGAAAAAGCCCCTCGTGCCAAGGGCACTGAGGGGCGGCGCACGGAGTCGAGGTTGTCGACTACGAACGCATCGGACGTACGAGAAGCAGGATGTGCACGGAACTACCGTGCCGGAGTTCCGGCCGTACGTCAAGCAACGCCGCGCCCCGACTCCGGTCAGCGACCGCCGACGGCGGGATTGGGGGCGATCTGACCGCCGTCGAGGGCGGTCAGGAACCGGGCGGCGATCGGCGCGGCGGTCTCGGCGCCGAAGCCACCGTCCTCGACGACGACGGCGAACGCGACGTCGCCGCGGTAACCGACGAACCAGGCGTGCGTCGGCGGCGGGTTGCCGTCGGCGTACTCGGCCGTGCCGGTCTTGCCGAACACCTCACCGGGCATCGGGACGGCCGCGGCCGTGCCCTCGGTGACCACCGCCCGCATGAAGTCGCGCAGCGGCCCGAGCACGTTCGTCGGGATCGCGTTGCTGCGCGCCGGCTGCCCGGCGACGAACGGCTGGCGCCAGGTGCCGCTGGCCACGGCCGCCGCCACGCTCGCCATCTGCAGGGGTGAGGCCTCGATCCGGGCCTGCCCGATGGACGCCGACGCCGACTCCGCACCGTCGCGCGGGGCCGGGAAGGTGCCGCCGAAGCTCGCGATGTCCAGCGGTGAGGTGCCGTCGAAGCCGTAGAGCGCCGCGGCCTTGGCCAGGGCGTTCGCGGGCAGTGACTCCTCCAGCCGGATGAACGCGGTGTTGCAGCTCTTCGCGAACGCGGTGCGCAGCGGGATCGTGCCGAACTGCTCGGCCTCGGCGTTCTGGAACGTCCGCCCGTCGACGCTGACCGACTGGGTGCAGTCCAGCGGGGTGTTCGCGGCCCGCCCGTTCATCAGCGCCGCCGTCGCCGTAATGATCTTGAAGGTGGATCCGGGTGGGTACTTGCCGCGCACCGCCCGGCTCGCCCCGGTCGCCGGATGGTTCGCCAGCGCCAGCACCCCACCGGTGCGGGTGTCGATCGCGACCATCGCCGCGGTCGGGCGCGCCGCGGTCGCCAGCGCCTGCTCGGCGGCCTGCTGTACCCGCAGGTCCAGCGTGGTCCGCACGGCCTGGCCGTCGGTCATCGGATAGGTGTGCAGGGTCTGCACCACCTTGCCCGGTACCACCTGGCCCTGGGCGTCGCGGGTGGCGGCCGCGCGCACGACGACCGCGCCGCCCTGGGCGCGCAGCCGGTCGTCATAGACCCGCTCGAGACCCGACAACGGCCCCGTGCGACCCACCAGGTTGCTGGCGAGGTCACCGGAGGAGCGCAGTGGCTGGCCGTCGGCGGACTCCAGCTCCCCCCGGTGCCCGGTGGACGCGGTCCGGTCCAGCACCAGCCCCGCCCGCAGCGCCGGGTGGACGGCGGGCAGGTCCGCGCGGACCTTCCAGCCGTGATCGGTCGAGGTCAGGTTCAGCACCCCGGCGTACTCCAGCGGACTCGGCAGACCCGAGAGGTCCAGCTTCGCCACGTACGGCGCGGTGGCCACCGCACCGTGCCGGCTGACCGACCCGGGCGTGAACGTCGCCCCGGTGACCAGCAGCCGGTCCCGCACGTCGGCCATGGTCGCGAGCAGCGTCGCCACGCTGGTGCTGCCGGTCACCGTCGCCGCGGTCACCGCGGCCCGGCCGGCCTGGTCACTGCCGGCACTCCCCGCACCCGAAGTCGCCGCACCCGAAGTCGCCGCACCCGAGGTCGCCGAGCTGGCGCCGCCAGGCGACCCGGAGGCGCTGGGGGTGGCGGCGCCGCCGGTGGTCGCCAGGGTTCGCCAGGCCGCGAGGTAGGCGGCCGCCGCGGTCCGGACCCGCCTGTCGGCGGCCTGGTCGTCCGCCCGGTTCTTCAGGACGTAGCCGACCCCGCTGGCCGCGGCCAGCACGACGACCACCACCGCCGCGATGATCGCACGACGCCGACCACGACCTCGACGCCGAGACGACGACGCGGTGAACCCACCCGGAGTGAGAGGCACGACGACCTGTCCCCCCCTCGCTGACGACTGACGCCACTGATGACCACCACCGACGACGGCCACTGCCGCCGACGACCACCGCGCGCGTCGACTCTCGCCGCCGGTGCTCCGGCGGCCGCCTACGGCCGGCCGGACCTCACCCTACGAACACCCCCGGCGTCACGCATCCGACGCGCCGGGCGGCGTGGGCAACCCGACACGCGGGTCGGACACCACCGGAAATCGTGGTCCTCCCCGGCTCATGCCACACCGGGACAACTTCGTTCGGCCCCACATCGGACGTCAACCCGGGCAGCAACCCGGACAGGACGATCCGCATCAGGAAAGACGTGATGACAGGGCACAGGAAAACGCGGGCCCACGCGATTGCACCCTATCCGGATGTTCATCGGGAATACGCCGCGGCGGATCAGGGGCGACCTGTCGCCATCCCGACACGAACGCCGTCGAGGGCCACCGCGAGCAGGCGGTCGGCCTGCGCGCTGTCCTGCGTCCGGACGGTGACCAGGGAGATGCCCACGATGAGCTGGACGAGATCGACCGCGGTCAGATCGGCCCGGGCGGCACCGGTCCGCTGCGCGTCGGCCAACAGGCGGGCGGCCATCCCCATGATTTTTTCGTGGCAGTCGGTGACCGGGTACCGCTCGCCGAGCCCGCCGCCCGACAGATAGCTGCCGGCCAGCCCCTGGTTGACCCGGGCGTGCTCGAGCAGCAGCCCCAGCCAGCCGGCGAGCGCCGCACCCGCGGGCCCCGCGGCGGCGAGTTCCGCGCCACGGCGACACAGGGTGGCGACACCATCGACCAGGATCGCGCCGAGCAGATCCGCCCGAGCGGGGAAGTGCCGGTAGAGCGTGCCCTGGCCGACCCCGGCCCGGCGCGCCACCTCGGCGAGCGACACCTCCGGCCCGACCTCGGTGAACGCCTCCCGGGCCGCGGCGAGGACCCGCTCCCGGTTGCGTCGGGCGTCGCTGCGCACGGGCCGCTCGGTGGCCGGCTCGCTCGTCGACGCCATCAGGCCACCTCCGTCTGCCGGGCCAACCGCCCGCGCGGCCCAGCGGAACACCCGGTTCCGCGACCTCAAACGTACGGCATGGACAAATGGAGAGCCTGTCCGTATCGTCCGGTCCAGATAAACGGACAAGCTGTCCGCTTGTCTGGACATCCGTGTTCCACCTCAGGGAGATGCCTGTGACAGCGCAGCTGCGCACCCGGCTCGGGCGAGTCGGGATCTGGACGATGGCCTTCGAGGAGCAGCCGGCCGGACGGGTCGGCGAGGGCGCCGCGGAGCTCGAGGAGCTCGGCTACGGGGCGTTGTGGTTCGGCGAGGGGTTCGGTCGGGACACGGTGAGCCAGGCCTGGCTACTGCTGTCGACGACCCGGCGGATCACCGTCGCGGCGGGCATCGCGAACATCGCCTTCCGCGGCCCGATCACCATGGCGGCGGCGACCCGCGCGCTCGGCGAGGCCTATCCCGGCCGCTACCTGCTGGGTCTCGGCGGCCACCGGGTCGACGACCAGGAGATGCTGTTCGACGGCGTCCGCATCCCGGCGGTGGGCAGGGCGGTGACGTCGATGGGCGACTATCTGACGGCGATGGACACGGCGCCGGCGCACAGCCCCGCGGCGGCGCCGGCCGTCCCCCGGGTGCTGGCCGCGCTCGGGCCGAAGATGCTGGCCCTGGCCGCGCGGCGGACGGCGGGCGCCCATCCGTACTTCGTGCCCGTCGAGCACACCCGACGGGCACGCGAGATCATGGGGCCGGACGCGCTGCTCGCCGTCGAGCAGGCCCTCGTGCTCGACACCAACATCGATCGGGCCCGCGAGCTGGCCACGGCGCATGTCGGGATGTACACCTCGCTCGCCCCGCATCAGGAGGCGAGTATGCGCAGGCTGGGCTTCGGCGACGACGACCTGCCGGGCGGCCCGGGTGGCAGCCCGAGCCGCCGTCTCGTCGACGCCATCGTCGCCTACGGCGACGTCGAGGTGCTCCGGGAGCGCGTCCGCCAGCATCTGGACGCCGGCGCCGACCATGTGTGCGTCCAGGTCCTCACGGCCGACACCACGCGGCCACCCACGTCCGCCTGGCGTGAGCTCGCCCCCGCCCTGCTGGACCAGCCGGCCGGCGCCGCGACGACCTAGGACACCACCCCTGGGAACACCGCTGTCAGGCCGCGCCGAGGCGCTCCAGCAGGAGCGCACGAATGGTGGCGGCGTCGGCCTGGCCCTTCATCGCCTTCATGACCGCGCCGACCAGTGGGCCCACCGCGTTCAGCTTGCCGCCGCGGACCTTCTCGGCGATGTCGGGGGCGCCGACGATCGCCGCGTCGACGGCGGCGGTGAGCGCGCCGTCGTCGGCGACGACCGCGAGGCCACGGCCGGCGACGACCTCGTCGGGTGTGCCCTCGCCGGCGAGCACCCCGTCGATGACCTTGCGGGCCAGCGCGTCGGTGAGCTCGCCCGCGGCGATCAGCACGGTGATCCGGGCGACGTCGGCGGGTGTGATCGCGAGGTCGGCCGGGGCGAGGGAGGCGTCGGCGGCGCGGCGGGCCAGCTCGTTGAGCCACCACTTGCGGGCGGCCACCGGGGACGCGGCGCCGGCCGCGACCGTCTGCTCGACCAGGTCCAGGACGCCGGCGTTACGCATGTCGACCAGGTCACGGATGGTGTAGCCGTGCTCGGCGATCAGGCGGGTGCGCCGGGCCGCGGGCAGTTCGGGCAGGCTCGCCCGCTGCGTCTGGACGTACTCGGCGGACAGCGCCAGCGGTGCGAGATCCGGCTCCGGGAAGTACCGGTAGTCGGTCGCCTCCTCCTTCGAGCGGCCGGACGAGGTGCGTCCGGCGTTCTCGTCGAAGTGGCGGGTCTCCTGGACGATGCGTTCGCCGTCGTCGAGCCGCGTCGCCTGGCGGGTGATCTCGTAGCGCACGGCGCGTTCGACCGAGCGCAGCGAGTTGAGGTTCTTCGTCTCGCTGCGGGTACCGAACGGCGCGTCGGGTTCGCCGGGCGCGGGCCGGCGTCGCAGTGAGACGTTCGCGTCGCAGCGCAGCGAGCCCTGCTCCATCCGCACGTCCGAGACGCCGAGCGCGCGGATCAGCTCGCGCAGTTCGTCGACGTAGGCGCGGGCGACCTCCGGCGAGCGGACATCCGGCTCGGTGACGATCTCGACCAGCGGGATGCCGGCCCGGTTGTAGTCGACCAGCGAGTGGGTCGCCCCGTGGATGCGCCCGGTGGAGCCACCGACGTGCAGCGACTTGCCGGTGTCCTCCTCCATGTGGACGCGGGTGATGCCGACCCGGTGGATCTCACCGTCGACCTCGACGTCGAGGTAGCCGTCCGTGCACAGCGGCTCGTCGTACTGGCTGATCTGGAAGTTCTTCGGCATGTCCGGGTAGAAGTAGTTCTTGCGGGCGAACCGGCACCACGACGCGATGTCGCAGTGCAGCGCCAGGCCGATCAGCACGGCGAACCGCACCGCCGCCTCGTTGACGACCGGCAGCGACCCGGGCAGCCCCAGGCACACCGGGCAGACCTGGGTGTTCGGCTCGGCGCCGAACGCCGTCGCACAGCCACAGAACATCTTCGAGGCGGTACCGAGTTCGACGTGCGTCTCGAGTCCGATCACCGGCTCGTAGCGGGCGATCGCATCGTCGTAGGACGCCAGGGCGCTGGTGGGAGCCGCGGTGCTCACCGGTCGTTCTCCTCGAGGGTCTGGTCGGACGAGACGTCGGTGCCCGACGGCCCATCCGGGTCGGACGATCCGGATGGGCCGCCGCCGCCACGGGTGTCGCGCAGGTGGACGCGGGTCAGGAACACCGCCCCCGGCAGGCCGATCACACCCCAGAGCAGCAGGATCGGATTGACCGTCGCGATGCCCAGCCCCAGCACCACCACGGTGAGCAGCCACACCACGACGACGAGCAGCCGGTCCTGCCGGCGGCTGCGCAACGTCACCATCGCCGGTCTCCCCCGCTCGCCGCGGCGATCACAGCGCCGGTGCCTCGTCGAGCAGCGGGTGGCCGCGACGGTCGTCGAGGGCCGCCTCCAGAGCGCCGCCGACCCGGTAGAGCCGGTCGTCGGCGAAGGTCGGCGCCATGATCTGCAGGCCGACGGGCAGGCCGTCCGCGAGCCCGACGGGCAGGCTCATCGCGGGGCCACCGGCCAGGTTCGACGGGATCGTGCACAGGTCCGACAGGTACATCGCGACCGGATCGTCGACCTTCGCGCCGATCGGGAAGGCCGGTGTCGGCGTGGTCGGCGAGATCAGCACGTCCACCTGCTCGTAGGCGGCGGCGAAGTCGCGACTGATGAGCGTGCGGACCTTCTGCGCCTGCCCGTAGTAGGCGTCGTAGTAACCCGACGACAGCGCGTAGGTGCCCAGGATGATGCGCCGCTTGACCTCGGGGCCGAAACCGGCCTCGCGGGTGCGGCTCATGACCTCCTCGGCGCCGGCCTGCCCGTCGTCGCCCAGGCGCAGCCCGAAACGCATCGCGTCGAACCGGGCCAGGTTCGACGAGCACTCACTCGGCGCGATCAGGTAGTAGGCGGGCATCGCATAGGTGAAGTGCGGGCAGCTGACCTCGACGATCTCGGCGCCGAGCTCGGTCAGCGTCTCGACGGCGGCGGCGAAGGCGGCCCGCACCCCGGGGTCGTAGCCATCCCCGGACAGTTCCCGCACCACACCGACGCGCATGCCCCGCACGTCCCGGCGGGCGGCGGCGGCCACCACCGGTGGCACCGGCACGTCGACGCTGGTCGAGTCGAGTGCGTCGTGCCCGGCGATCGCCGCGTGCAGCAGCGCCGCGTCACCGACGGTGCGGGCCAGCGGCCCGGCCTGGTCGAGCGAACTGGAGAAGGCGACCAGCCCGTACCGGCTGACCGCGCCGTAGGTCGGCTTCACCCCGACCAGCCCGCACACCGCGGCCGGCTGGCGGATCGACCCGCCGGTGTCGGTGCCGATCGCCAGCGGCGCCTCGAAGGCGGCGACGGCCGCGGCGCTACCACCACTGGACCCACCCGGGATGCGGGTGGTGTCCCACGGGTTGCGGGTCGGCCCGTAGGCCGAGTTCTCGGTGGAGGAGCCCATGGCGAACTCGTCCATGTTCACCTTGCCGAGCAGCACCACGTCGGCGGCACGCAGCCGGGTCACGACAGTCGCGTCGTACGGGGCCTGCCAGCCCTCGAGGATACGGCTGCCGCAGGTGGTGGGCATGCCGCGGGTGGCGAGCACGTCCTTGAGGGCGAGCGGGACCCCGGCGAGCGGGCCGAGCGCCTCGCCGGCGGCACGCCGCTGGTCGACCCGGCGGGCCGCGGCGAGCGCGCCCTCACCGTCGATGTGCAGGAAGGCGTGGATGGTGTCGTCGACCTTGGCGATCCGCTCGAGCGCCGCCTGGGTCGCCTCGACGGCGGACAGCTCGCCCGCGGCGATCGCCGCCGCGGTGGCCGCCGCCGTCAGCCGGGTCACGTCGCCCCCGGCCGCACCCACGCTGGTGCTGGCCGGCTGGGGCACGGGGGATGTGGGATGGTCGGTCATGCGGGCGGCGACCTCACTCGTCCGGATCAAGGATGCGGGGCACCCGGAAGCGGCCGTCCTCGGCGGCCGGGGCGCCGGCCAGGGCGTCCTCGGCGGACAGCGACGGACGGACGACGTCCGGGCGCAGGACGTTCGTCAACGGCACGGCGTGGCTGGTCGGCGGGATGTCCGCCGCCGCGACCTGGGAGACCCTGGCCACCGCCGACAGAATCGCCTCGAGCTGCGGCGCCAGTGCGTCGAGCTCGGCGTCGGTCACCGACATCCGCGACAGCCGGGCGAGATGGGCTACCTCGTCCCGCGTGATCCCCATGATGGCGTGCGGCCCCTTCGTGGGCGGTGGGCTCGTGCGGCCCGTGACTGGACGGACGCGTGCCGCGGGCGGCGCGGCGGCCCCGGCCGGTTCCCGGCTCGAACGGCTCCCGACCGGACCCTCTCCCGGTTCGAGCCGGGGACGATCGCAGCGGGACCCAGGACCGCGCGTCATGCTCGCGTCGGCGTGATGTCATCGTACGGCCCGACAGCCGCAACCGGTTCCGCCCGCCCCCGGTGCGGCCGACGGCGTCGGGCACCGGCCGGCGCGTCAGGCGCCGACATGAGCCGGACCTGGCGTTTCGCCGCCCCGGCCGGGGTGCGCCACGTCATCTCGGCGTGACCGATCGGCTATCCAAGCGACACGCTCTTTGTGCATGCTCAGCTACATGTCGTATCTGATGCGGGTGGTGCTGCCTGACCGACCGGGCACCTTGGGGGCCGTCGCGACGGCACTGGGCGCTGCCGGTATCGACATCCAGAGTGTCACCGTGGTGGAGCGCAGCTCCGAGGGCGCCGTCGATGACCTGCTGTTCGTGCTGCCGCCGGGTGGCCTCGCGGACCGGGCGCTCAGTGCCGCGCTGTCGGTGTCCGGGGTGACGGTCGAGTCGCTGCGCCCGTTCCTCGCGGACGGCCGGGCGGTGGCGGGCGACCTCGATCTCGCGGACTCGCTGGCCGAGCACCCCGAGCAGGCGCCGGCGACCCTCGCCCGGCTCGCGCCCTGTGTGTTCAACGCCGACTGGGCGGTGCTGCTCGAGCATCTCGATGCCGATGACGTGCGGATTCGCGAGTCGTCAGTGGGCGCGCCGGTGCTCGGCGGGGGCGATCTGGGGGTGCCCGAGCGGGTCCGGTTGGCGCTTCCCTGGCTGCCGCTGGCCCAGGCCCGGGCGGTGCGGGCCGATGAGGGCGGCTTCCCGGCCCGCTGGCTGGCGGTGGACATGGCGCTGGCCGCCGCTCCGGTCGGCCACCCGCGGCTGGTGATCCTGCTGGGACGCCCCGGCGGCCCCGCCTTCCGCGCCTCGGAGATCGCCCGGCTCGCCCACCTCGCCGGCATCGCCGCCCGGCTCGCCCGTCACGACTGAACCGACCCCGCCGCACCGCACCCGCGGATCAGCCCGAGCCAGCACCACCGTCCGGCGCGGAACCCTCGGTGGCCACGGCGCCCTCGATGGCCACGGCGCCCTCGATGGCCACGGCACCGGCCGGTTCCGCGGAACCGTCGGTGGCCACGGGTTCGGCGACGGCGCGGGCGGCGTCCACACCCCGCTCGAGCAGGACGGCGAAGCCGGCCTCGTCCAGGACGGGCACTTTCAGGCTGCGCGCCTTGTCGTACTTGGACGCTCCGGGGTCGGCGCCCACGACGACGAACGCCGTCTTCCTGCTCACCGAGCCGGTGACCTTGCCACCGCGGGACTGCACCGCCTCGGTGGCGCTGTCCCGGCTCCAGCCGTCCAGGGTGCCGGTGACGACGACAGAGACGCCGTCGAGGGGTCGGGGACCATTGTCGGCGCCGACGTCGGCCAGCGATGCCCCACCGGCGCCGAGGCGGGCGACGACGTCGCGGTGGCGCTCGTCGGCGAACCAGTCGACCACGGCCTGGGCGATCGTCGGGCCGACACCGTCGACGGCGGCGAGGACCTCGACGGGAGCCGCCGCGATCGCGTCGAGCGAGCGCAGCTCCCGGGCGAGCGCACCGGCGGCGGCCGGGCCGACGTGCCGGATGGACAGGCCGACCAGCAGCCGCCACAACGGACGGTGCCGGGCCGCCTCGACCCCGGCAAGAATCTTGTCGATCTTCTTCTGGGCGAAGCCGCGCAGCCCCTCGAACGACTCGGGCCCCAGGTGGAACACGTCACCGATGTCGTGCACCCGGCCGGCCTCGAGCAACGCGACCGCCGTCTCGTAGCCCAGGCCGTCGATGTCCAGCGCCCCCCGGGACGCCAGATGGAAGATCGCCTCCCGCAGCTGCGCCGGGCAGGCTTCGGTGTTGGGGCACCGGATGTCCACATCACCCTCGGGCCGGACCAGGGCGGTGCCGCACTCCGGGCAGTGGGTGGGCATGACGAACGCCCGCTCGCTGCCATCACGCAGGTCGACGACCGGGCCGACGATCTCCGGGATGACGTCGCCGGCCTTGCGCAGCACGATGGTGTCGCCGATGAGCACGCCCTTGCGGCCCACCTCGTCGATGTTGTGCAACGTGGCGAGCCCGACCGTGGACCCGGCGACCAGCACCGGCTCGAGCGCACCGAACGGCGTCACCCGCCCGGTGCGCCCCACGTTGACCCGGATGTCCAGCAGCTTCGTGGTGACCTCTTCCGGCGGGTACTTGAACGCGACCGCCCAGCGCGGCGCCTTGGACGTCGACCCCAGCCGACGTTGCAGAGCGAACGCGTCGACCTTGACGACCACCCCGTCGATCTCGTGTTCCACGTCGTGGCGGGCCTGCCCCCAGCGGTGCAGGTACCCCAGCACGTCGGAGACGGCGGGGAACACCTCGAAGCGGGTGGACACCGGCAGCCCCAGCTCGGCGAACCGGGCGTAGGCGCCGGACTGGGAGTCGGCCTGGAAGCCGCGGTGCGCCCCCAACCCGTGAACGATCATGTCGAGCGAGCGGGAGGCGGTGACCCGCGGGTCCTTCTGCCGCAGCGAGCCCGAGGCGGCGTTGCGCGGATTGGCGAACGGCTTCTCGCCGCTTTCGACCAGCGAGGCGTTGAGCTCGGCGAACCGCGCCGTGGGGAAGAACACCTCACCGCGCACCTCGAGCAGCTCCGGCACCGCCGGGCCGCGCAGCCGGGTCGGCACCCGCGCCAACGTCCGGATGTTGGGGGTGATGTCCTCCCCCGTGCGACCGTCCCCACGGGTCGCCGCCCGCACCAGCCGCCCGTCGGCATAGACGAGATCGACCGCCAGCCCGTCGATCTTCAGCTCGCACAGCCAGGCGGCGACCTCGCTCTCGCGCGCCGCCCGCGCCGCCCACTGGTGGAACTCGTCGTCGTCGAAGACGTTGTCCAGCGAGAGCAGCCGCTCCAGGTGCTCGACCGGGGTGAACAGGGTCGAGTACGCCCCGGCGACCTTCTGCGTCGGCGAATCCGGCGTGCGCAGGTCGGGATGGCGCTCCTCGAGTGCCGTCAGCTCCCGCATCAGCGCGTCGTACTCGGCGTCGGCGACGGTCGGCGCGTCCAGCACGTAGTACCGGTAGGCGTGCTCCTCCAGCTCCTGCGCGAGTTCGGCCGCCCGAGCCCGCTGCGGCGCCCCGGCCGCCTCAGCCGCCCCGGTCACCGTGGCCGTCTCCGCCGCCGCGGGACCTGCCTTCGCCGGAGACGCCTCGCCTGGCGCGGACGTGCTCATGCCGGCGCGTCCACCAACACGCGACCGGCCTGACGACAGTGCCGCAGGACCGCTCGCGCCGTCTCCGCGCCGAAACCGACCAACCCACACGCGGGTGCCACGGCGACCACCTCCCCGAGCTGCTCCGGCCGGAAGCCCAGCCGGTTCCACAGTGCGATGACGGATTCGACGCTACGACGGACGTCCGACAGTTCCGCCGTCGCGGCGGCCGTCGACACGATCCCGGCGATGAGCCGACCACCCGCGTCCACGTATTCGCCGATCAGATCGTCCTCGGCCCAGGTGAGCAGCGCCGCGTCCACGCCGATGAAGTCCGCCCCCGCCGACTGCAGGGTGGCGAACGGCACCGACGGCGCGCAGCAGTGCACCCCCACCCCGACCGCACCGGACGCCCGGGCCGCCTCGGCGACCGCACGCAGCCGCGTGGCGGCCAGGCCGTCCTCGACCGCCCGCAGCACCGAGAAGCCACTGGGTGTGCGGACCCGACCGGCCAGCACCGCCGGCAGCGACGGCTCGTCAAGCTGGACGATCAACTTCGCCCCCGGCACCCGACTGGCCACCTCCTTCAGATGCTCGCCGAGGCCCGCCGCCAACGACTCGGCGATCTCGCGGGTGGCTCCGACGTCCGAGAGCGCCTTGTGCCCCCGGGGCAGCTCGAGCTGGGCCGCCAACGTCCAGGGTCCCGCAACCGCGATCTTGAACGGTCCGGTGTAGCCGGCCGCCGTCTCCACCAGCGCATCCAGGTCACGGACGAGCAGATCCCGGGCGCGGCGCAGGTCCATGCCCACCCGCGGCACCAGCCGCCACCCCGCCGGCTGCAGATCGACCGGCAGCTCCAGCAGGATCGCGCCGCTACGCCCGAGGAGCCCCGCGCCCGGCCCGCGCTCCGGCAGCTCCGGCAGGTGCGGCAGATCCGGCAACTCGTCGAACACCAGCTTCTGCGCCTCGGCCGCGTCGGTGCCGGGCAGCGACCCGACCCCCGTCGCCGCCCCCAGCGGCCACAACGACCCGGCCGCACCCGCCGTCGCGTCCCGCTCCGCGTTCCGGCCCTGCTCCTCGTCCCGGTCCCGCTTCTCGTCCCGGTCCCGCTCCGCGTTCCGGTCCCGCTCCGCGTTCCGGCCCTGCTTCTCGTCCCGGTCCTGCCGCGTGTTCCGGTCCTGCCGCGTGCTTCGGTCCTGCTGCACGTTCTGCCCCTGCTCCACACACCGGCCCTGCTCCATGCCTCGGCCCGTCACGGCGCCTCAACCCTGCGCGGAGTCGACGCCGCCGCACCCGGCCACGGGGTAGGCGTCCGATCTCCGCATACGGCCATTCTGGCCGACGCGACGCACCCCTGACCGTCGCCCACCGGCCCGCCCGCGCGCCGAACCCCACCCGCTCTCCCGGGGCGACGCGACGTGGGATGCGTGGGGTGAGTGGGATGCGTGGGGTGGGTGGGGTGCGTGGGGTGGTGGGACGGTGAGGCGGGTCAGCCGGACGTGGTGCGGATGTGGCCGCCGCCGAGGACACGGTCGCCGTCGTACAGGATGACGGCCTGTCCAGGGGCGGTTCCCCGGACAGGGGCGCCCAGCGTCACGATGAGCGCGTCGCCGCGGCCCTCCGCCTCGGCGGGGACGACCCCGCCGTGCGCCCGGACCTGGGCCTGGCAGGTGAGGACTCCCTCGTGCGGCCAGGCCGCGCGATCGGCGACGAGCTGGTGGACGTCGAGGGCCTCGGCCGGGCCGACGGTGACAGTGCTGGTCGCCGGGGAGATGTCGAGGACGTAGCGGGGTCGGCCGTCCGGTGCGGGCTGGCC
Organism: Frankia umida; assembly: GCF_023242945.1. Taxonomy (NCBI): domain Bacteria; kingdom Bacillati; phylum Actinomycetota; class Actinomycetes; order Frankiales; family Frankiaceae; genus Frankia; species Frankia umida. The sequence continues at coordinate 8,146 of NZ_JALKFT010000008.1, read as the reverse complement.
CAGACGCAGGCCGCGGCGCTGGCCGACGGTGAAGGCGAAGGTCCCGTCGTGGGCGCCGAGGGTGGCACCCGTCTCGGCGTCACGGATGGGCCCGGGGCGCGAGCCGAGCCGGTCGCGCAGCCATCCGCCGGTGTCACCGTCGGCGATGAAGCAGATGTCATGGCTGTCGGGCTTGTCGGCGACGGCGAGTCCACGGGCGGCCGCCTCGACGCGGACCTGCGCCTTGGTCGAGTCACCCAGCGGGAAGCGGGCGGCGGCGAGCTGCTCGGGTCGTAGCGTCCCGAGCACGTAGGACTGGTCCTTGCCGGGGTCGACCGAGCGACGCAGCGTGCCGTCGGCGTCGAGGCGGGCGTGGTGACCGGTGACGACCGCGTCGAAACCGAGGGCCAGGGCGCGGTCGAGCACGGCGGCGAACTTGATCCGCTCGTTGCAGCGCACGCAGGGGTTCGGGGTGCGTCCGGCCGCGTAGGAGGCGACGAACTCGTCGATGACGTCGGTCTCGAACCGCTCGGCGAGGTCCCACACGTAGAACGGGATGCCCAGCACGTCGGCCGCCCGACGGGCGTCGCGGGCGTCCTCGAGCGTGCAGCAGCCGCGCGCCCCCGTCCGGTCGGACGCCGGCGACCGCGACAACGCCAGATGTACACCCGTGACCTCGTGGCCCGCGTCGACGGCGCGGGCGGCCGCGACCGCGGAGTCCACCCCACCGGACATCGCCGCAAGTACCCGCATCCCAGCCACCGCCTCTCCCGTTGCGTCCTGCTGTCCGTCCGATCTGTTCCCGACCGACCAGCTCACGTCCGCGCGTCCGACATCGTCAGACGCCGGATGTTCCGGCCAACGCCGCCCGGCCGGCCCGTTCGGCCGCCGGACCGATCGCCTCGACGAGCGCGTCGATGTCGGCGGCCCGCGAGGTGTGGCCGAGGGTGAACCGCAGCGAACCCCGGGCGTGATGGTCGCTGGCGCCCATCGCCAACAACACGTGCGAGGGCCGCGCCACTCCCGCCGAGCACGCCGAACCGGTGGAGCATTCGATGCCGCGGGCGTCGAGCAGCATCAGCAGCGAGTCTCCCTCGCAGCCGGGGAAGCTCAGATGGGCGTTGCCGGGCAGTCGCCGCAGCGGGTCGACCCCGCCGGGACGGTCCAGCGGCGGGCCGTTGAGGACGGCCGTCGGCACCTGCTCGCGGACCCGGAGCACCAGATCGTCGCGCAGCGCCGCGAGCCGCCCGGCCTCGACCGGGGACTGCGCGCACGCCACACCCGCCGCCGCCGCGAACGCCGCGACTCCCGCGGTGTTCAACGTCCCGGACCGGATGTCGCGTTCCTGACCACCGCCGTGCGTGTGCGGCTCGAGCAGGAGTCCGCGCCGCACGACCAGCGCGCCCACCCCGACCGGACCGCCGATCTTGTGCGCCGAGACGGTGATCGCGTCGGGACCGTCCTCGCCGACCGCGACCGGGATCTGCCCGAAGGCCTGCACCGCGTCGGTGTGGAACGGCACCCCGTAACGGTGCGCGACGGCGGCGAGCCGGGCGACCGGCTGGACCGTCCCGACCTCGCTGTTCGCCCACATCACCGACACGACGGCGACACCGGCGGGGTCCCGCGCGATCGCGGCCTCCAGGGTGCTCGGATGCACCAGGCCGACCTCGTCGACGTCGAGCAGTTCCACCTGGGCGCCCTGGGTGGCGCCGAGCCAGTCGACGGTGTCCAGGACCGCCCGGTGCTCCACCGCGCTGACCAGGATGCGCCGCCGCGCCGGATCCGCCGCGCGGCGCGCCCAGTACAGGCCCTTGAGCGCCAGGTTGTCGCCTTCCGTGCCGCCGGCGGTGAACACCACGTCGGACGGCCGGGCGCCGAGTTCGGCGGCCAGCGCCTCCCGCGATTCCTCGACGACCCGGCGCGCGCGGCGGCCGCTGGCATGCAACGACGAGGCATTGCCGGTGTCAGCGAGCACCGCGGTGTACACGGCGAGCGCTTCCGGCCGCATCGGCGTCGTCGCCGCATGGTCGAGGTAGGTCACAGAGAAACAGGGTAGTCGGGCCGAACTGTTCCACGTGGATCTGTCGATCACACCGTGGCCCGACCCGACCGACGTGACCAGTGCGCCCAGGACGACCGCCGCGCCCAGGACGACCGCCACCAGCCGGGCATCGACGGACGAACCGGCAGCAACGGCGCGGCGCTGCGCTGCGTCAGGCAGCCGGCCCACACCCCGACGCAGTAGGCGCTGTCGTCGGCCAGTCGCAGCAGCACGTAGGGAACCAGCCCGACCGCGGGCCGCCGCTCCCACCAGTCCCACACCAACGGCAGCGCCACCGCGACGAGCACCACACCGGACGCCCGCCGCACCCGGGCGCCACCGGTGCCGGGCAGTGCGACACCGGCCAGGGCGGCGCCGGCCAGCACCGGGAGCCAGGTCCGTCGCGTGGTCTCGGCGGCGAACACGAGCGCGCGGCGGCGTTGCCGCCCGGTCAGCGTCAGCACGGCGCCGGTCCTGCGGTCCACCCGCGCCAGCCGACGCGAGAGCCGCAGCGCCGTGCGGGCCGCGGCCACCAGGGCGACGGGCCCGGCCAGGCCCACCCCGATCCGGCCGCGCTGCGCCGCGAGCAGGCCGGTGAGCAGCATGGTCGCCGCGGCCGCGCCGGAGGGACGCAGCAGCCCCGGATGGCGCCGAGCCAGCGAGGCCGCGGACGAGCCGTAGTCGTAACGCTGCCGCGCCCACCCGGACCAGGACGCGCGCGGCTGGTGACAGACGACGGCGCTCGGCTCGTACCGCAGCGCCTGCCCGGCCCCCAGCAGCCGCCAGACCAGGTCGACGTCCTCGCCGTAGCGCAGCGACGGGTCGAAGTCGACCTGCTCCCGGCGGATGAGCAGCGCCGCGGTCGGCACATAGGACACCCGGGAACCCGGCTGGACCGGCGCCGGGCGGGGGCCGAGATCGAGCGGCGAGTGATCGGCCTCGTACCGTTCCCGCAGGCTCGCCGGGCGCCCGGCCGCGACCGGGGAGGCGACCCGCGGCGCGGCCGCGACGACCTGGGCGTCGACCAGGTGCGCCACGAGCCGGTCCAGCCAGTCGGGGGTGGGTTCGACGTCGACGTCGCAGAAGGCGACCAGGTCGGTTCGGGCCGCCCGGGTACCCGTGGTCCGCGCGGCGGCGGGCCCCCGCGCGTGGTCGTGGCGCAGGACCCGCGCACCGGCCGCGGTGGCTTCGGCGGCGGTGGCGTCCCGGGAGCCGTCGTCGACGACGACGACCTCCGCGCAGTGGACGCGCAGCGTGCGCACGAGCGGGCCGATCCGCCCGGCGCCGTCGCACACCGGCACGACAGCGGTGATCCGTTCCCGACTCGAGCCCCGCGCCGGTGCGACCGGTGCCAGGGGATGGAGCAGGCCGGCCTCGACCAGCCGACGGGCGAGCTGCCCCGCCCCGGGCCCCGCCGTCCCGACGGTCGCACCGTCACGTAGGGCGAGGAAGGCCCGCCGTCCGCCGGCGGACAACGTGAACAGGCGCAGCGGCGACCCGCCCAGCAGGACCAACCCGCCGTCCCCGCCCCCAGCACCCCCGGCACCGGCACCGGCACCACCGCGACCGGCGCCGGTCGCGGGAGTCAGCTCCATCAGGTCCGGATCGGCCCGGACCCGCATGAACGCGGGCAATGGCCGCGGCGGTTCAGAAGTCGCCGGCGGCACGGCGCAGGTCGGTGAGAAGGGAGTTCAGGGTGCGGATTCCGCCGTCGCCGAGGCCTGGGTCCGCGAAGACGGTGTCGTTGAGCTTCTCGGTCGCCGCCAGCGCCGTGGCCCGCCCCTCCTCGGTGATCTCGGCCAGGATCGCCCGCCGGTCGGTCGGATGGGGGTTGCGCCGCACCTGCCCGCGCGCCTCCAACCGGTCGACGGCGCTGGTGACGCTGGTCGGATGGACCTGAAGCCGACTCCCGATCTTGTTCAGGGGCAGCGAGCCACGCCGGGAGAACAACAACAGCATCAGCAGCTCGTAGCGGGCGAAGGTCAGATCCAGGGGGCGCAGGACCTCGTCGACCCGGGCCAGCACGATCTGCTGCGCCCGCATCAGGGAGGTCACCGCAGCCATGCCATCCGCGACCTCGCCCCATCCGTGGGCGACCCAGTGCCGCTGGGCCTCCGCGATCGGATCAGTGGGCAGCGGTTTGGGGGTGGCCACGGCTTCGGTCGCTCCTGCGTGTGGGGGGACGTCTCCCGCCCGACCGCCGGTCGGGGACCGTCACGGCCGACGGTCAGCGTCCATTGCACCCCAGGACGGACGCGTAGGCAAAGATTCAGCCGTGCCCGAGCATTGCGCGTCGCACCCCTGAAGCGCTCGGTGACTAAATTCATATATTTCTGCGATATTGACCACCAGCCTCGAAGAACGCTTCGGTGATCTGACCGAGCGAGCACACCCGTATCGTGTTCATCAGCGCGGCGAAGACATTTCCGCCACCCGCGGCGGCGGCCCGCAGTGCGGCCAGGGCCGGCAGGGAGGCGGCCGCGTGGCGCTGCTGGAAGGCGGTCAGCCGGGCGAGCTGGGAGCGCTTCTCCTGTTCGGTGGCACGGGCGAGTTCCAACGGGCGTCCACCCGCCGCATCACCACCCTCGGCGCCGCCGGCACCAGCATCCCCGCCTGCCCCGTCCGGGTCGTCACCACCGTCACCACCGTCACCACCGTTGCCACCGGCGGCGCGGGTGGGAGCCTGAAAGGTGTTGACCCCGACGATGGGCAGCGTGCCGTCGTGCTTGCGCCGCTCATAGAGCATCGACTCATCCTGTATCCGGCCGCGCTGGTAACCGGTTTCCATCGCCCCGAGCACCCCACCGCGGTCGCTGATCCGTTCGAACTCGGCGAGGACCGCCTCCTCCACGAGATCGGTGAGTTCCTCCACCGCGAACGAGCCCTGCAGCGGATTCTCGTTGGCCGACAGACCCCATTCCTGATTGATGATCATCTGGATGGCCAGGGCCCGGCGCACCGAGCTCGGGGTGGGTGTGGTCACCGCCTCGTCGTAGGCGTTGGTGTGCAGGCTGTTGCAGTTGTCGTAGAGCGCGCACAACGCCTGCAGCGTGGTCCGGATGTCGTTGAAGTCCATCTCCTGCGCGTGCAGCGAACGCCCCGAGGTCTGGACGTGGTATTTCAGCATCTGGGATCGTTCGCTGGCCCCGTACCGTTCGCGCAGCGCGATCGCCCACAGGCGGCGGGCCACCCGTCCGATCACGGTGTACTCCGCGTCCATTCCGTTGGAAAAGAAGAACGACAGGTTCGGGGCGAACTCGTCGATGCCCATACCCCGGGCGAGATAGGCCTCGACGTAGGTGAATCCGTTTGCCAACGTGAACGCGAGCTGGGTGATGGGGTTGGCTCCGGCCTCCGCGATGTGATAGCCGGAGATGGAGACCGAGTAGAAGTTGCGCACCTCGTGGGCGATGAACCACTCCTGCACGTCCGCCATCGCCCGCAGGGCGAAGTCGGTCGAGAAGATGCAGGTGTTCTGGCCCTGATCCTCCTTGAGGATGTCGGCCTGCACCGTGCCACGCACGGTGGTCAGGGCCCGCGCGGTGATCTGCTCCCGCTCGGCGGCGGACGGCTCGCGTCCATGCGTGCGGGTGAACCCGTCCAGTTGCTGGTCGATCGCGGTGGTGAGGAACATGGCGAGGATCGCCGGCGCCGGACCATTGATCGTCATGGACACGCTCGTCGACGGATCACACAGGTCGAAGCCGTCGAACAGGCCCTTCATGTCGTCCAGTGTGGCGACCGACACCCCCGAGGTGCCGATCTTGCCGTAGATGTCCGGCCGGGCCGCGGGATCCCGCCCGTACAGCGTGACCGAGTCGAACGCGGTGGACAGCCGGGTGGCCGGTGACCCGGCGGACAGCAGGTGGAACCGGCGGTTGGTCCGCGCCGGATCACCCTCTCCGGCGAACATCCGCGCCGGGGCCTCACCGACCCGGCGCAGCGGATAGCAGCCGGCTGTGTAGGGAAACGCCCCCGGCAGGTTCTCCCGGCGCAGAAAACGCAGCAGCCGGGCGTCATCGTCGATGTCGGGCACCGCCACCCGTGGAATCCGGCTACCGGCCAGTGTGGTCCGCCACAACGGTGTCGGGATGTCCCGTCCGCGCACCTGGTAGACGAGTTCGTCCGCCTTTCGCGCCGCCACCGTCCGCGGCCACTGGACGAGCAGTTCCCGGGCCCACGGCGCCAGCTCCGAGTCGGCCTGTTCGCGCAGCTGCCGCACCCGGTCCGCCGCCGCCGAAACCACGAGCTCACCCGTGGCCGTCCGCTCGGTCATGGTCATGGTCATGGGTGTGAGCGTCGGCGTGGCGGCGGCGGACTCGCGCAGGGCGTCTTCGGCGGTGGCCAGATGTTGGCGGCGCCGGGCCAGCTGGGCATTGCGCTGTGTCTGCCCATGATAGTCCCGGACCGTCTCGGCGATCTCCGCCAGATAGCGGGCTCGGCTGGCGGGAATGAGGGCGCGTAATCCCTGGGACACGCGGTTCTCGACGCGGTCCAGCGCGCCCGGTTCGGCGGCCAGGCCCCGCTCCCGCAACAGCACGACCAGATGCTGGTAAAGGGCCGTCACACCGTCGTCGTGGAAACGCGCGGCGGAGGTCCCGAAGACCGGCATGTCCTCCCAGCTCTGGTCGAACACCTCCCGGTTGCGCAGCAGCTGCCGGGCGACGTCGCGGCGCGCGTCCTGCGCCCCACGGCGCTCGAACTTGTTCACCGCGACCACGTCCGCCACATCCAGCATCTCGATCTTTTCCAGCTGGGACGGCGCGCCGTACTCCGGAGTCATCACGTACAGCGAGACATCGCTGTGTTCGGCGACGGCCGCATCCCCCTGCCCGATCCCCGGAGTCTCGAGAATCACCAGGTCATAGCCGGCCGCCCGGCAGGCGACGATGCTGTCGCGTACCGGTACGGGCACCTCGCTGCCGGCCCCGCGGGTCGCCAGCGACCGAAAGAACACCGGCTCCTCGCCCGTGAGCGAGTTCATCCGGATGCGGTCACCGAGCAGCGCCCCGCCGCCGCGGCGCCGGGACGGATCGATCGCGAGCACCGCGATCCGCAGCCGACCGCCCTGGTCCAGCTGGAACCGTCGGAGCAGTTCATCGGTGAGCGAGGACTTCCCCGACCCCCCGGTACCGGTGATCCCCAGTACCGGCATCGGCGGACGGCGCAGGGCCTGCGCCCGCAGCGCCGTGGCAAGCTCGCCCGCCTCGCCGTCCGCCGCCTGTCGCCGCGACATGAGCACGGTGATCGCCCGCGCCAACGCGTACTGCCCGCCGCCCAGGACCTCCTCGAGCTTCGGCCCCTGCGCCGCCAGGTCCACATCACACACCCGGACGATGTTGTTGATCATCATGGTCAGCCCCATGGCCTGACCATCCGCCGGGGAGAAGATGCGCGTGACGCCACGCGACTGAAGCAGCTCGATCTCGGCCGGCACGATCACCCCACCGCCGCCGCCGAACACCCGGACATCACCAGCGCCGCACTCCCGCAGACGCTGCACCAGATAGCTGAAGTACTCGACGTGTCCGCCCTGATAGGACGACACCGCCACCCCCTGCACGTCCTCCTGGACGGCGGCGGTCACCACATCCTCCACACTGCGGTCATGCCCGAGGTGCACGACCTCGGCGCCCTGGGCCTGCAGCAGCCGACGCATGATGTTGATCGCCGCATCATGTCCGTCGAACAGTGCCGCCGCCGTCACGATCCGCACCGGATGGACCGGCACATGCAGGCCCGTCCGCGCCGCCGCGGGTCGCCCGGCTACCGCTCGACCGGACGCGCTCACCGCCGCGGGCACAGTGCTCTGCTCGACCGATGGCATCTCGACCGATGGCATCGCGGCACCTCCCGGTCAGCCCGGGCGGGACCCCCCGGCCCGCGCCCACTGATGTTCCGTCCCCCGACAGTAGGACGTCCATCTAGCTGGGGCCACTTGATCTCGACAGGACCCAGGTCCGACGGCTCTGGCGCCCGCGCTCACGCGAAGCCTCACCAGTCGTCGATCACCGCTGTTCCCTGGTTCGCGGGACGCCCACGCTTCCGCCTGCGACTTCGCCCGCAGCAAAGAAAAAGGGCCGGCGGCAAACAAGCCGACAGCCCACGGAACCCATCCACACC
>NZ_JALKFT010000089.1:0-1586 GCF_023242945.1 Frankia umida | reverse complement strand
GTAACTGGTCAGGTCTCGTAGATCGTTTGTTTTTGGTCTCACGGCGTGCTGGGGTTTTCTGGTGACCTGGTGGCCTGGGCGCGTTGGCGTGGTGTGGTTGATCGGACCGTAGGGTCCGCGTATGTCCGGTGATCCGTCCGCGCCGTCGGTGCCGTCGTATGACGAGCTCGCGGCGCTGGTGGTGGAGCAGGCGGCGCTGATCGCGCAGTTGCGGGCCGAGTTGGAACAGGCCCGGGCGCGGATCGCCGAGCTGGAGGCCCAGGTCGCGAAGACGTCGCGGAACTCGTCGAAGCCACCGAGCCCGGACGGGCTGGTCAAGCCGGCCCCGAAGTCGCTGCGGACGAAGACGGGTCGGCGCCCTGGTGGGCAGAACGGCCATCCCGGATCGACGCTGCGGATGGTCGCCGATCCTGACGTGCGCGTGGCGCACGAGCCGGGTCCGTGTGGCGGGTGCGGGACGTCGCTGGCGGGCCGGCCGGTGACCCGGACCGAACGCCGGCAGGTGTTCGACCTGCCCGAACTCCGTCCGCAGGTGACTGAACATCAGCTCGTCGAGCGGGAATGCGGCTGCGGGACACGGACGAAGGCGACCGCACCTGCCGGGGTCGAGGCCCCGGTGCAGTACGGGCCGCGGGTGAGTGCGGCGGCGGTCTACCTGTACGCGGGCCAGTTCCTGTCCAAGGACCGGACCGCGACCGCACTCGCGGAGCTGGTCGGGATCCCCCTGTCCGCGGGCACCGTCGCGACGATGACCGCCCGCGCCGCCACCGACCTGACCGGTTTCCTGACCGCTGTCCGTGACCTGCTCGCCGGCGCCGAGGTGGTCGGCGCGGACGAGACCGGGCTCCGTGTCGCCGGCAGGCTGCACTGGGTGCACTGCGCCCGCACCGGGAAGTACACGTTGATCGACTGCCATCCGAAGCGCGGGACCGCGGGGATCGACGCCTTGGGGGTGCTGACTGGCTTCGGTGGGGTCGTGGTCCACGACGCCTGGGCGCCGTATGACACCTACACCGACGCCACCCATCAGCTGTGTGTCGCCCACGTGCTGCGTGAGCTGCAGGCCGTGAGTGACTCTGCCCCGGCCGGTGCCTGGTGCTGGGCCACCCAGGCCGCCGACGCCCTCGTCGCGCTGCACCGTCTCGCCGTCGACGCCGCGACGACCGGCACGCCGATCGACGCGGCCGACCTCGTGGCCCACACCCGGGCCCTGCGCCACGCCGCCCACATCGGGATCAGCCGAACCTCGCCCCGGGGCACGAAGCTCATGGCGGCCCGCCACGCGTTGGCTTGCCGGCTCATCGACCGCGAAACCGACTACCTGCGGTTCACCCACGACCCGCGGGTCCCCGCGGATAACAATGGCTGCGAACGCGACATCCGCATGATCAAACTGCGGCAGAAAGTATCCGGGTGCCTACGCACCCTCACCGGCGCCCGCCAGTTCTGCGCAATCCGAAGCTACCTGTCCACCGCCACCAAACACGGCATCCCCCTGTTCCCCGCCCTCGTCCAACTCGCCGAGGGTCGTCCCTGGATGCCCGCAACCACCTAACCGAAGATCAAAGCGATACCTGACCAGTTAC
>NZ_JALKFT010000088.1:0-1642 GCF_023242945.1 Frankia umida | reverse complement strand
GTCCAACTCGCCGAGGGTCGTCCCTGGATGCCCGCAACCACCTAACCGAAGATCAAAGCGATACCTGACCAGTTACATGGAGAATACCTACGAGAAGTTTAGCTGGGTCATAGATTACGGTGCGGACGACAACGGCTACTACCTCTTTGTGAAGTCTCGCTCCTTGGAAAACGTTCTAGCGAAGTATGGAATTACACCCGAAGTACTGACGGAGCGCGTTATATCTGAAGTTGTTCCGATCGACATGAACTCGACGATATGCTATGTGGCGGTGATGCCTGCTTCATCCACCGACTGGGTCGCGATTAGCGAACATGGCACTCGTTTTCCGAGCTACGAGCTTCTGGAACCTGTGTCCAGGGGCACGATAGCAATCCAATGTGGATTCCCATGGGGCATGCCAAGAGTTAGGGTGGCCTTCGATGGTCTAACGATACGCGACTTCGATACGGCTCACTACAGCTCCGACGGCGCCCTTCCCGAAGAAGCGGAGCTACCATTCGAAAATGCTGGTCCCCAGGCGGCCCTCATGTTCATTGAACGCATCGCGGGCATCGAGATGACACCTCAGTGGATGCTCGGGCCATTCCCTACGGCAGTCGCGCGACCCGAATAAACCCTCCCCATAGTGCCAATGTTACGGTCGCCGCCGCTATCCGCCCAGCTTGAATAAATTGGGGTAGCCTCACGCGGCCCGCGCCTGGTGTCGGGAGTTCGACCTCGCCGACACCCGTGGCCCCTATGTCATCGAGTTCGACCGGCTCAACTGGGGCGACACCGACCTGGAACCGTCGGTACGGTTCATCGACCTGCTGCCGCGCGCCCCAGCCCCGGACCATCCCGCCGTGGTACGCGCGCTACGCGAGGTCGGACTCCTCGCCGATGCCGCCCACCCGCCCCCCGGCTCGGTCCGCGCCCGACAAGCTGCGGGTGGCGGCCGGCTCGTGCGCGCGGGCGGCGACGGCTGGAGCCTGGTGGCCAACACCGCCCCCTGCAGGCCATGGCGACAGCCCAGGCCAACATGTCATCCCATGATCTGGTCATCGACCAGGCCCGCCGGGCGATCGAGGAGAGCAACGCCAAACTCGTCAACTACCGGGCAGCCCTGGACGCCGGCGCGGACCCCGTGGTCATCACCAGCTGGATCGCCCAGGCCCAGGCGGCGAAGACCGCCGCCGAACGGAACCTCCGCGAGGCGCGGAGAACACAGACACAGGCGCTGAGCCACGAGGAGATCGCTGCCTTGGTCGAGGACCTCGGTGACATGGCCAGCGCGCTCGGCGAAGCCGAGCCTGCAGAGAAGGCCGACCTGTACCGCCAGCTCGACCTTCGGCTGACCTACCAGCCATCCACCAACACAGTGAAGGCCGAGTTGAAGATCAACCCGGCCTACCGTGGGGTAATGGAACGTGTCCGAGGGGGGACTCAGCCACTGCGCACACGCCCTTGACCTGTGCGTCGCATCCTGGTCGTCCGGCCAGCAGCCGACCGGTAACAGCCCGCGGACCTGTCGCACGCCGCGGCTCACCGACCACGTGTGCTCCGTTGCACGGGATTCCCTCGGCTCGGAGCCTGTCAATCCCGGTGAGACATCAGGCTGCTTGGTTCGTGGGTAGCGCCTCCTCGGTCTCGATGATCGCTG
>NZ_JALKFT010000087.1:0-1665 GCF_023242945.1 Frankia umida | reverse complement strand
GGCGGAAATGTTTTTCTCATCGTCGACGGCGCCAAATACCACGATTCGAAGGCCGTCCGCGAGTTCGTCGCCAGCACCAATGGCCGTAGGTTAAGGGATTGTCGTGTCGTAGGCTTGGTCTGTGGGGCATGACGGGAGTGAGGGGCTGTCGCCGGAGGGCTGGTTGCCGGACCGGGTGACGGTGGGTGTGTTGACGCGGGTGTACCCGCCGGAGCTGGTGGACCGGGTGTTGGCGGTGACGGACACCGCGGAGGTTCGCCGCCGGTTGTTGCCGTCGCGGCTGGTGGTGTACTTCGTGTTGGCGTTGTGGCTGTTCCGGGGGCGCAACTGTGGCTATGTGCAGGTGCTGGCCCGGTTGACCAGCGGGCTGCACTTCCAGCGCCGGGCCGCTGCGTTGGCGGCGGGTGAGCCGGGTGGGGCGGGTTGGTCGTTACCGGCGAGCCCGTCGCTGGGTGAGGCGCGGGCGCGGATCGGGTCGGATCCGGTGCGGATGCTGTTCGAGCATGCGGCGGGGCCGGTCGGGGTGGCTGGTCAGACGGGGGTGTTCCTGCACGGCCTGCGGCTGGTGCAGATCGACGGGTCGACCTGTGATCTGCCGGACACGGAGAAGAACCGGGTGTTCTTCGCCGGGCCGTCGAACGCCGGCGGGCCGGCGCCGTTCCCGAAGGTTCGCTGGGTCATCGCCGCCGAGGCCGCCACCGGTGCCCTGCTGGGCGCGTCGTTCGGCCCGTGGACCACGGGCGAGCCGGCGCTGGCCCGTGACCTGCTGGCGCATCTGGGCCCGGGCATGCTGACCCTGGCCGACCGCAACTTCCTGTCCCACCGGCTCGCCAGCGAGGTCGTGGCGACCGGGGCGCACCTGCTGTGGCGGGCGAAGGCGAACTTCACGCTGGCTCCGGTCCGCGTCCTCGACGACGGCAGCTACCTCGCCGAGCTGACACCTGCCCGCACACGCGACGGACCACCACTGACGGTCCGGGTGATCGAGTACACCGTGCACTCCACCACCGCCGACGGCCCGACCAGCTCAGAGCTGTTCTGCCTGGTCACCGACCTGCTCGACCCCGAGGAATGGTCCATGCTCGACCTGGCCTGCGCCTACCCGACCAGGTGGGGATGCGAGACCGTGATCGGCCACCACAAGACCGATCTCGGTGAAGGACGACCCGTCCTGCGCAGCAAGGACCCCGAAGGCGTCGCCCAGGAGATGTGGGCCCTGTTCGCCGTCTACCAGGCCCTCGCCCGCCTCATCGGCGTCGCCGCCGACACCACCGGCACCCCACCCGACAAGATCAGTTTCCGTCGGGCCCTGGCCGCCGCGTCCGATTCCATCGGGACCGCGGCTTTCCCCCCCTGAACAGGCACTCCTCGCGTTCCTCCTCGAGATCTGCGACCCGCGCCTGGCCATCCGTAACCGCCCCGACCGCACCGCACCCCGCAAGACCCGCAGGCACAGCGACTACCCCCGCCGCAAGACCGACGATCCACCCACCCGGCCCGTCACCCACCGTCTCGAACTCCACTGCCTCGACTTCCGATGACCAACCATCCCTCAAACCTCCAAGGGATCATTTAACCTACGGCCATTGTCGCCAGCACACAAGGGCGACTTCGCATCTTCCGCCTCCCGCCCTACGCCCCCGACACCAACCCAGACGAATGGGT
>NZ_JALKFT010000086.1:0-1706 GCF_023242945.1 Frankia umida | reverse complement strand
GTAGCTGTTCAGCTGGGGTCGCCGGGGGTGGCTGGTAGTTCGCTGGATCTTGTGTGTTGATCGTTCTGGTGGTTGTGTGGCGATGGATCCTGGTCTCTAGGTTCATGGTGTGGGAGTCAGTGACCAGCCGAGCTATGAGCAGCTTGTGTGTCTGGTCGCGGAGCAGGCCGCGCTGATCGGGCAGCGGGATGCCACGATCGCCGCGCAGGCGGCGCTGATCGAGCGGCTGGCCGGGCAGGTCGAGTGGTTGGCCGCGCGGGTCGAGGTGTTGGAACGGCAGGTGGGCAAGGACAGCGGGACGTCGTCGCGGCCGCCGTCGTCGGACAGCCCGTTCACGAAGAAGGCACCGCAACGGTCGTCGCGGACGTCGTCGGGCCGGCCGCGGGGTAAACAGCCTGGTGAGCCGGGGCAGACCCGGAACATGGTCACCGACCCGGATGAGATCGTCGTGGTGGATCCGCCGGCCTGTACCGGTTGTGGTGGGTCGCTGGCGGATGCGTCGGTGTTCGCGACACGGCGCCATCAGGTCTTCGATGTTCCGCCTCCTCCGCCGCGGCCGTATGTGACCGAGTATCGGATCGTGGCCAGGGTCTGCCCGTGCTGTGCGGCGACCAGCGCCGGGCAGGCCCCAGTGGGGGTGACCGGCAGGGTCGGCTACGGGCCGGGTCTGCTCGCCCGGGCGGCATGGCTGGTCTGTGCGCATCACCTGCCGGTCCGCCGTGCCGCCGCGATCCTCGCTGCCCTGGCCGGTGCGCGGGTGTCCTCGGGCTGGGTCGCCACTGTGCGGGGCCGGGCCGCCCGGCTGCTGGCCACGACGTTCCTGCCCCGGGTGAAAGAGCTGATCGCCGCCGCGCCGGTCGCGCATGCCGATGAGACCACCGCCCGCGCCGACGGTGCGCTGCGCTACCTGCATGTGGCCTGCACCGACTATCTGACGGTGATGCACGTCGGGGACCGCACCGCTGCCACGATCGACGCCGGTGGGGTCTGGCCGGCGTTCACCGGCACCCTGGTCCGCGACGGCTACACCGGCTACGCCCACCTGACCGGCGCGTTGCACGCCTGGTGCGGAGCCCACCTGCTCCGCGACCTGCGCGCGGTCCACGACGGCGACCCGGCCGGGCAGGTCTGGGCGGACGCGATGGCAGACGTCCTGCTCGACGCCCACCATGCCGCGGGCGCCGCGCGTCACGCCGGGCAGGCCGTTCTGGCTCCCGAGGTCCTCGCCCGGATCCGTAACCACTACCTCGGCGCGCTCGCCCGCGGCGACGTCGATAACCAGGGCACACACAGCCCTCTGGCCACCGACGCGCGGACGTTGATCCGCCGGTTCCGCCGCTACGAGAACATGATCCTGCGGTTCGCCACCGACCTGACCGTCCCGTTCTCGAACAATCTCGCGGAGAGAGACGTCCGACCGGTCAAGGTCCAACAACGGACCTCCGGCGGCTGCTGGCGCACCCTGCACGGCCTCGCCGACTTCGCCGTCGTGCAGTCCTACCTCTCGACCGCCAGCAAATGGGGCCTCGACACCCTCGACGCGCTCACTCAACTGTTCACCACCGGCCCCTGGCTACCCCCCACAGCCCAACCCGGCTGACGATCCCACCCACCCAGCCGTCCGCGGAGCACCGATCCCACCGACGGCCACTCCCACCTGCGCAAATACAGCCACCGAACCACTCACCCGAGCTGAACAGCTACCA
>NZ_JALKFT010000085.1:0-1756 GCF_023242945.1 Frankia umida | reverse complement strand
TCCTCTCCGCCCTGAAGGGAGGAGATTCCCGTCTGCTACACCCCGGTAGGGGTGGGCTTCGGGTGGGTTCCCGTTTCGCCGCGCGGTGCCGGCACGGGTGCCGGTCTTACCTGCGCTCCACGGGCAGGCACCGCCAGTCCGGCGGCCTTCGCGACGTTGATCGCCGCGTTCACGTCCCTGTCGTGCGTCGACCCGCAGGCCTGGCAGGTCCATTCCCGGACCGCGAGCGGTTTCGGGCCGTCCTTCACCCCGCAGGCCGAACACACCTGCGACGTCGGCTCGAACCGGCCGATCCGCACGAACGTCCGCCCGTGCCGTTCGGCCTTGTACTCCAGCATGGCGACGAACGCCGACCAGCCGGCGTCGTGTACCGACTTCGCCAGCCGTGTGCGCGCGAGCCCCTTCACTGCCAGGTCCTCGACGGCGACCGCTTGGTTCTCGCGGATCAGTTTCGTGGAGAGCTGGTGGTGGAACTCGCGGCGCGCGTCGGCGACCCGGGCATGCTCCCGGGCGACCTTCACCCGGGCCTTCGCTCGGTTGCGGGAGCCCTTCTCCTTGCGGGACAGCGTGCGCTGCGCGCGGCGCAGCCGTGTCTCCGCGCGGCGCAGGAACCGCGGCGCGTCGACCTTCCGACCGTCGGAGAGCACCGCGAAGTGACCGAGCCCGAGGTCGATACCGATCTCGCCAGTTGTCTCCGCCGGAGTATCCACCGGCCCGGCTTCGACGACGAACGACGCGAAGTACCGGCCGGCGCTGTCCCGGATCACTGTCACCGACGACGGCACCGACGGCAACCGGCGCGACCAGCGCACCGGAACATCGCCGATCTTCGGGAGGCACAGTTTCCCGCCGGGGGTGATCGACCAACGGGCGTTCGCGGTGAACCGGACCGTTTGCCGGGTGTCTCGCTTCGACTTGAACCGCGGCGGACCCATCCGGGGGCGTTTCCCGGCCAGCCCGTCGAAGAAGTTCCGGTAGGCCGCGTCGAGGTCGCGTAGGGACTGCTGAAGGATCACCGCGGACACCTCGGCGAGCCAGGCCCGTTCGGGGGTCTTCTTCGCCTCGGTGATCAGCAGCTTCGACAGGTCCCCGGTCCTCGGGAATGCCAACCCCGCCGCACGGGCGTCCTCCCGGGCGCGCAGGCCGTCGTTGTACACCACCCGGGCGCACCCGAACGCCCGGGCCAGCGACTCACGCTGACCCGCCGTCGGGTAGAGCCGGAAGCTGTACCGAAGCTGCACAGCCCAAGTCTACCCTTGGTCTATGGCAGCTGATCTCAACGTTCGCACTGGCAGGCACTGCGTTTTCGCGTTGCACGCCCACTTGGTTTTCGTCACGAAGTACCGGCATCGCGTCTTCGACGATCAGCACCTCACCCGCCTGGAAGAGATCATGCGGATGGTGTGTGGCGACTTCGAGGTTGAGCTGGTCGAGTTCAACGGTGAACGCGACCACGTCCACCTCCTCGTCAACTTCCCGCCGAAGGTCGCCCTGTCTCGGCTGGTCAACAGTCTCAAGGGGGTGTCGTCGCGGCGGATGCGCCAAGAGTTCCCCGAGCTGGCGCAGCACTACTGGCGGGCGAACCGGCTGTGGTCGGGTTCCTACTTCGCCGGATCGGTCGGTGGCGCGCCGCTGGACGTGCTCCGCCGGTACATCGAGGACCAGGCCCGTCCGGTCTAGGGCACGCTCAGGCCGCAGGGCGGCCTTCCCGCGCGGCCCTTCACCCCCGGCCTGAAGGCCGGAGCACTGGGCCGCA
>NZ_JALKFT010000084.1:0-1763 GCF_023242945.1 Frankia umida | reverse complement strand
CCCTGAAGGGTGGAGATTCCAGCCTGCTACGCCGCTGTGGGCGTGAGCTTCTGGCGGGTTCCCGTTTCGCGGCGCGATGCCGGCACAGGTGCCGGTCTGACTCGCACTCCACGGGCGTGTACGGTCTCCGCCTGTCCGGCGGCGACCCTGCGTCCTTCGGTCTGGATGTTCCGGGCCGCGTTCACATCCCGGTCGTGGACGGTGCCGCAGGCCGGGCACGACCATCCCCGCACGTCCAGCGGCTTCGGGCTGTCCTTCACCCCACAGGCCGAACACACCTGCGACGACGGAAAGAACCTGTCCACCTTCGCGAACGTCCGACCGTACCGGGCGGCCTTGTACTCCAGCATGCCGACGAACTGGGACCAGCCCGCGTCGTGCACCGACCGCGCCAGCCGGGTCCGGCCAAGACCGGTGACACACAGATCCTCGACGTAGACCGCTTGGTTCTCGCGGATGATCGCCGTGGAGAGCTTGTGCTGCCAGTCCCGCCGGGTGTCGGCCACCTGCGCGTGTGCGCGGGCTACCCTGACAACGGCTTTCCTGCGGTTACCGCTGCCCTTCTTCTTACGGCACAGTTCTTTCTGCAACCTGCGCAGCTTGCGGTGCGCGCGGCGCAGGAACGTCGGTGAGGTGACCTTCGTGCCATCCGAGAGGATCGCGAAGTGCGCCAGACCCAGGTCGATGCCCACCTCGGCCTCGACCTCCGCCCACGGCTCGTTCGCCGTCCGCACGACGAACGACGCGAAATACCGTCCCGCCGCATCCCGGATCACGCTCACCGACGATGGTTCGGCGGGCAGGTCCCGCGACCAGCGCACCGCCACATCCCCGATCTTCGGGAGGCGCAGCTTCCGCCCCGCCGTGACCGTGAACCGGGCGTTCTTCGTGAACCTGATCGCCTGCCGGTTGTCCTTCCGTGACCGGAACCGCGGCGGGGAGACCTTCCGGCCTTTCCGCTTCCCCGACAGGGAGGAGAAGAAGTTCCGGTAGGCGGTGTTCAGGTCGGCCAGCGCCTGCTGGAGCACCACGGCGGACACCTCGCCGAGCCATGCCCGCTTTGGGGTCCGCTTCGCCTCGGTGAGGATCCGCCGGGACAACTCCCCGTCGCAGATGTAGGCCAGCCCGGCCACGCGGGCGTCCTGCCGCAGTCTCAGCCCGTCGTTGAACACGACCCGGGCACAGCCGAACGCCCGGGACAACGCCGCCACCTGGCCCGGCGACGGGTCCAAGCGGTAGTTGTACCGAAGCCGCACCCCACCATCGTACACTTGGTCTACGGCTTCCGACCTCGACATTCGCACTGGCAGGCACTGCGTTTTCGTGCTCCACGCCCACTTGGTCTTCGCGACCAAGTACCGGCACCGCGTGTTCGAGGACAGGCACCTGACCCGGCTCGAAGAGATCACGCGAGCGGTGTGCGCAGACTTCGACGTCGAACTGGCCGAATTCACCGGCGAGAGTGAGCACGTCCACCTGCTCGTCAACTTCCCACCGAAGATCGCACTCGCCCGACTGGTCAACAGCCTCAAGGGCGTCTCGTCCCGCAGGATGCGGCAGGAGTTCCCCGAACTCGCCCAGCACTACTGGCGGGCCAACCGGCTCTGGTCCGCGTCGTACTTCACAGGCTCCGTCGGCGGGGCGCCGCTGACCATGCTCCGCCAGTACATCGAGCAGCAGGAACACCCGGCCTAGAACACGCTCAGACCGCGAAGCGGCCTTCCCGAGCGGGCCTTCACCCCCGGCCTGAAGACCGAAGCACT
>NZ_JALKFT010000083.1:0-1800 GCF_023242945.1 Frankia umida | reverse complement strand
GGTCGGGTGGCCCGGGGGAATCGCACCCCCGGGCTCCCGCAGATCCCGGCGTGACACTCTCGCGTCACCGGGCTCTTCTTGTCCTTCTCACCAGAAGCCGTGGATCCACTGCCAGTGCGCGAACAGCGTCGGGTACTGCGAGGTTATCCTCTTCCACGCCTGGTGCGCTTTGGCGAAGGTCCTCAGCCGTCGGTACTTCTTTCGTATCCACCGCAGCAGATTTGCACTGATGCGGTAGAGGAGCGAATACAGCTCGGTCTTGTAGAAGGCACCGTAGTACTGCATCCAGCCCCGGATGACGGGATTGACCGCACGGGCGATCCCGCCCATGGTGTGGCCGGTGAGCGTGTGAAGCCGCCAGGACTTCACTTTCTTGCTCATCTTCTTGATGGCGTCCTTGCTGGCCGCCGGGACAAACCCGGTGAACACGTTCCCGTTCTTTGCCCGCACCCCTCGCGCCTGGAAGGTGAAGCCAAGGAAAGTGAATTCGGTGTGCTCATGCGAGCCACGTCTTTTCCCGTCCTTGCAGTACACGATCCGGGTTTTCTCCGGGTGCAGGCTGACACCGACCTGCTCCAGCCTCTTCCGCAGCCTGTCCAGCACGAATCTGGCTTGGGCCAGGGACTTGCAGTGCACGACCGCGTCATCGGCGTAGCGTTCGAAAGGACAGGCCGGGAACTCCCGGGCCATCCACAGGTCGAACGCGTAGTGCAGGAACAGGTTGGCGAGTACGGGGCTGACCGCGGATCCTTGTGGGGTTCCGCGGTCGCGTTCCGCCAGCGTTCCGTCGGGCATCCTGATGGGAGCGGCAAGCCACCGCTTCACGTAGAGGATCACCCAGGGCAAGGTGGTATTTGCCTCGACGGCCGCGATGATGCGGTCCCAGGGGACGGTGTCGAAGAACTTCCGCACGTCCAGGTCTATGACCCAGTCGTACTTCCAGCACCGCTGCCGGCATCTCCCCACGGCGTCCAGCGCGCCTTTCCGGGGTCGGTACCCGTAGGAGTCCGGGTGGAACTTTGGTTCCACCACGCTCTCCAGTCGGGTTGCGACCACGGTCTGCGCAATCCGGTCACCTACGGTAGGAACGCCGAGCATCCTGGTTCCCGCGCCATGCGCCTTAGGGATCTCCACCGCTTTTACCGGAGGCGGGAAGTACGAGCCCGACGACATCCGGTTCCAGATCCTGTACAGGTTTCCCTTCAGATCGGACTCGAATTCCGCCAGGCCGACCCCGTCGACTCCGGCAGTGCCCTTGTTGGCCGCCACCTTCCGATATGCCTGCCACACCTCCCACTTGGAAATGCCGAACGGCTTTTCTGGTGATACCTGCCCGCTCACCTGATTCCTCCCAGCCACGCTGGTTGACCCTGCAAACGAACCACGGACAAGCCAGCCCCTTCGCTCCGCTCCCACCGCATCAAGCAGGAACTTCGCCGCTACTACGAGCTGGTCCGCCTGCGCGCCCCACGACGGTACTCAATTCCTCACGGTTCAAACGCTTGGAACTCTCCCTCTCGCCGCCCTTTATAAAACGGCAGTTTCAGGGCACGCCATCCCACGTTCCGTACGAAAGCCGCAGTCCAGGCTCGCGCCACCTCTGCGCCGGGCACCACCTGGCCAGCAATCCGGGCAACCACCAGGCTCATCCCGGGCCAAGCAGTAACACCCGGTTTTGATGCCACTTCTCTAAATAACGACGCTATCAAACGGTGAATCCCTCACGGGACTTTCAATGCAACGCCTTCCTGGACCCCACCTGACGCATCACGTGCGCCTTTTCCCTCATCGCTCACCACG
>NZ_JALKFT010000082.1:0-1826 GCF_023242945.1 Frankia umida | reverse complement strand
CCCACCCCACCCTCCACCGCACCCACCCCACCCTCACCCACTTCCACACCAACCTCGCCACCCTCCACACCCACGGCACTCCGAGGCCGCCGGTACCCGCCGCCGCCACCCGCGCGGTCGGTCTGCCGACGTATCCCTTCGAGCACCAGCGCTACTGGATCATCCCGCCGGCCGCCGTCACCGATCCCATCCAGCTCGGTCTCGACCCGACCACCCATCCGCTCCTGCAGACCACGCTGCACGGCCCGGACGACACCACCAGCCATACCGGTGCGCTCGCCGTGACGGCCTACCCGTGGCTCGCCGACCACGCCGTAGCCGGTACGACCGTTCTGCCCGGCACCGCCCTGGTCGACCTCGCCCTGCACACCGGCAGCCTCCACAACACACCCCACCTCGACGAACTCACCATCCACACCCCCATCACCCTCACCCCCGACCACCCCACCCACCTCCACCTCACCCTCACCGCCCCCACCCCCCACCGCACCCTCACCATCCACACCCGCCACCACCCCGACAGCCCCTGGACCCCCCACGCCACCGCCACCCTCACCACCAGCGAGCCCAGCACCCAGCGGCAGGCCTTCGACCTGAGCGCCTGGCCGCCGCCGGGGGCCGTCCCCTTCGATGTGAGCGACGCCTACGAGCGGCTCGCCGCGCGGTCCTACGAGTACGGACCGGCCTTCCAGGGAGTCCGGGCGATCTGGCGACGGGACGCGGAGATCTACGCCGAGGTACGCATCCCGGACGAGCTCGCCGACGACGTGGAGGCCTTCGGCATCCATCCGGCCCTGCTCGACGCGGCGCTGCATCCCCTCGTCCTGGTCACCGACGCCGCGGTGGACGGCGATACGGCCGTGGACCCGGAGACGGCCGTGGACGCGGATGCCCCAGGTCCGCGCGTGCCGTTCGCCTGGTCCGGCGTCGCGCTGTACGCGACAGGGGCCACCACACTGCGGGTGCGCCTGACGCTCACCGGCCCGAACACCGCCGCGCTCGCCCTCGCGGACGGTACCGGGGCGCCGGTCGCCTCGATCGACACGCTGACCATCCGGTCGATCTCCCTGGACGCGCTCCGCGGCGCCGACGCCGACCCGCTGCGGGATTCGCTGTTCGGCCTGGAATGGGTCGCGTTGCCCGACGGCCGGCTGCCCGCGGAACCCGACACCGGCATCGCCGAACTCGTGGGCCCCTCGGACGGGGGGAACGGCAGTGGCCTCGACGTGCCCGGCGGGACCGCCTACCCGGATCTGGCGGCCCTGCTGTCCGCTCTCGAGGCCGGTGCGCCCGTCCCCTCAACTGTCATCGTCGCGCCCGCGGCACTCACGACAGCGGGCGCGCCGGCGCCGACTGACCCGGCCGACACCGGCAGCGCGGACGGCGTCGGCAGCGCGGACGGCGTCGTCGCGGCGACGCACAGCACGGTGGAGGCGGTGCTGCGGCTCGTCCAGCAGTGGCTGGCCGAGGAGCGTTTCGCCGACTCCCGGCTCGTCCTGGTCACCCGGGAGGGAACCGACGCCGACGGGACCGTGCGCGACTTCGCCCACGCGGCCGTCTGGGGGCTGATCCGCTCAGCCCAGGCGGAGCACCCGGACCGGTTCGTCCTCGCCGACCTCGGCAGCGGCGACGGGGCCGCCTCGTCGTCCGGGCAGGCGCTTCTGGACGGGCTGGCCAGCGGTGAACCGCAGCTCGCCATCCGCGACGCGCGGATTCGGGTACCCAGGCTGGCCCGGCGAGCGGCTCTGCCCGCGGACGGTCCGGCGTTCGACCCCGAAGGCACCGTCCTGATCACCGGCGGCACCGGCACCCTCGGCGCACTCCTC
>NZ_JALKFT010000081.1:0-2706 GCF_023242945.1 Frankia umida | reverse complement strand
CCAGCCCGCCGTGGGTGGCGACGACCCCCTTGGGACGTCCCGTCGACCCGGAGGTGAACACGACGTACGCGGCGGCGTCGGCGTCGGCGGGCCCGCTCGGTCGGCCCGGCGCGGTCCAGGTGTGCGGCGCGTCCACCAGCACCGTCCGGCCCGCGAACGCGAACCCGGAAGCGGCGTCGGCGTCGGTGGGGATGGCGAGGGTGCGCAGGGTCGGTGTCGAGGTGACGACCACGGCGGGACGGGCCTCGGCCAGCACGGACTCGAGGCGGCCGAGAGGATGGGTGGGGTCGAGCGGCACGACGACGCCGCCGGCCTTCCACACCGCGAGCCAGGCGACGATCACCTCCACCGACCGTGGCAGCAGCACCCCGACCGCCACCTCGGGTCCCACCCCACGTCCGGCGAGCTGTTCGGCCAGCCGCCGCGCCGCCGCGTCCACCTCGGCGAACGACAGCGCCACCGACCCACACACCACCGCCAGCACCGGCGCACCGGTGGCGCCCGGACGGGACTCGTCCGCGCGGGCGGCGGCGACCGTGCGGTCCCACACGTCCAGAACCGTCGGCGACACCGGCGGCGAGACCGGGGTCAGGGCCGGCAGGTGTGGGGCGGGGACGTCGCGGCCGCTCCACACCCGGGTGAGCTGGTGGCGTTCGTCCGGTGAGAGCACGTCAAGACGGGACAGGGGCAGGTCGGGGGTGCGCGCCAGGGCGGCCAGCACCCGGCCGAGGCGGGCCAGCAGCGCCTCGACGGTGGCCCGGTCGAACAGGTCCGCGTCGTACTCGGCGGACACGAGCAGTCCGCCGTCCGCCGGCGTCCGGGCCTCGACGTCGGATGCGTCAACGTCGGAGGCGTCGACGCCCGGCGTGTCGCCCAGGGGGGCGCCGGCGTGGGTGAAGGTCAGTGCCAGGTCGAACTTGGCGGTGGCCGGTTCGGCCAGGTCCAGGGGGACGGCGTTCAGACCGGTGAAGCGTGGACGTTCGCCGGTCGGGTTCCAGAAGTCGATGAGGGTCTGCACGAGCGGATGGCGCCCGGCGCGGCGCGGCGGGTTGAGGCGTTCGACGACCGCGTCGAACGGGACGTCGGCGTGGGCGTAGGCGTCCAGGGCCGTGTGTCGGACCCGGCGCAGCAGGGCGCGCAGGGTCGGATCGCCGCCGAGGTCGGTGCGCAGCACGACGGTGTTGACGAAGAAACCGACCAGTGGTTCGAGGGCCGGATCGGAGCGGCCGGCGACCAGCGCGCCCAACGGGATGTCGGTGCCGGCGCCGAGGGTGTGCAGGGTGGCGGCGACGGCCAGGTGGGCGAGCATCAGCTCGCTGGCCCCGGTCTCGGCGAGCAGCGGGCGCAGCGCCGCCATGACACCGGCGGGGATCTCGGCGCGCAGTCGGCCGCCGCCCGCGGAGGGCTGGTCCGGGCCGGGGCGGGGCCGGTCGACGGGCAGTGCGATCGCGTCTGCGAGCCCGTCGAGGGTGTTCGCCCAGTGGTCGAGCTGCTGGCGGGCCAGCGCCGAGGGCTGACCGGGGGCGCCGACCAGCCCGTCGTGCCACACGGCGTAGTCGGCGTACTGGATCGTCAGCGCCGTCCAGTGTGGTGCGCTGCCGGCCCGGCGGGCGTCGTAGGCCGTGGTGAGGTCGTGCAGCAGCGGGCCGGTCGACCCCTCGTCGCCGGCGATGTGCTGGATGACCAGTGCCAGGACATGGTCGTCCGCGCCCAGGCGCAGCACCTCGACCAGGATCGGGATCTGGGTGGCCAGGTCCAGGCCGGTGGCCAGGACGCGCCGCAGCTGGTCGGGCAGTGCCGCCTCGTCGGTGTCGACGACGGTGAACGGCACCTCGACGTCGGTGAGGATCCGCTGGTAGGGGACGCCGTCGCGGTCGGGGAAGACGGTGCGCAGCGACTCGTGTCGGGCGACGACGTCACCGAAGGCCGCGCGCAGCGCCGCGATGTCCAGCTCACCGGTCAGCCGCAGCGCGAACGGCAGGTTGTAGGTGTCGGACGGTCCGTCCAACCGGTGGAGGAACCACAGTCGTCGCTGGGCGGCCGACAGCGGCAGCGGGTCGGGGCGCACCCCCGCGACGAGGGCGGGCAGCACCGGTGCGGCGGCGATCGCGTCCAGGCTCGCGGCGAGCCGCGCGACGGTCGGGGTGTCGAACACGAGTCGGATCGAGACGGCCTGCCCGGTCAGCGTGCGCACCCGGGCGATGAGACGGGCGGCGAGCAGGGAATGCCCGCCGAGGGCGAAGAACGAGTCGTCCGGGCCGATGCCCTCGACCCCGAGCACCTCGGTGAACAACCGGGCGACCAGCTGTTCGGTCGCCGTCGCCAGGGCGCCGTGCCCCGCCCGGCCGTCGCCGGCGCCGCTGCCGGTGCGGACGGGGACGGGCAGCGCCCGCCGGTCAAGCTTGCCGTTGGGGGTCGTCGGCAGCGCCGGCAACACCACGATCACCGAGGGCACCAGGTAGTCCGGCAGCACGGCGCCGAGCGCGGCCCGCAGCCGCACCGCGTCGAGCTCCCCCTCGCCCCCCGGCGACAGCGACCTGCCACCGCCGGCCGCACCCACACCGGACGAGCCCACGCCGGACGGACCAGCGCTGGGTACGACGTAGCCGATCAGGCGGGTGGTGCCGGCGTCCGTGCGGGCGACGACGACCGCCTGGCCGACACCGGGCAGCCCGGCGAGCACCGCCTCGACCTCCCCGGGTTCCA
>NZ_JALKFT010000080.1:0-3084 GCF_023242945.1 Frankia umida | reverse complement strand
CTGCAATCCTCCATCTTTCGTACAGCACCGCTGTCGATCACTCAGCTAGCAAGCAACCTTCAGCGTTCGTGGCACACGTGCTTTTGAAGGGGTCGCTGATCATCCCTGGAGGGATCGCAACCGGGCTTCTACGGCGACAGCGGCCGGCACAGCGGCGGTCGCTGATCATCCCTGGAGGGATCGCAACACCACGGTCACGATCGGCGTGCTGGACCTGGCCCGCGTCGCTGATCATCCCTGGAGGGATCGCAACACGACCAGCCCGACCTGGGCACGGCGGAGCAGATGTCGCTGATCATCCCTGGAGGGATCGCAACCGCCGCCCGCATGATATCGCGAGATATGAGATATGCGTCGCTGATCATCCCTGGAGGGATCGCAACACGGGCGGTCCAGGAGCGCCTCGGCCACGAGCCTCAGGTCGCTGATCATCCCTGGAGGGATCGCAACGCGAGCGGGCCATGTCGGGATCGCAGCCGGTCAAGGGTCGCTGATCATCCCTGGAGGGATCGCAACATGGCCCCGCGGCCCATCGGGTTCATCCGGTAGGCGGCGAGTCGCTGATCATCCCTGGAGGGATCGCAACCGCAACGGCAATCAGCCGTCCGGAGTCCCGCTCCGCAGGTCGCTGATCATCCCTGGAGGGATCGCAACGGCGGGAGCTGTACGGCGGGGACACCACCGGCCGGTCGCTGATCATCCCTGGAGGGATCGCAACCACGGCACGGGGTGCGCACCCTCGTCGCTGCGGCCTACAGTCGCTGATCATCCCTGGAGGGATCGCAACTTATCCAGCGCGTTATCAACGCGCTTCCGGATACTCATGTCGCTGATCATCCCTGGAGGGATCGCAACACGCGGAGCCGGGTTTTTTTGTTCGGGACAGTGCCTGGTCGCTGATCATCCCTGGAGGGATCGAAACCCAATAGCGGCAAGGTGCATTGTGTCGAGCGAGAACGTCGCTGATCATCCCTGGAGGGATCGCAACTCCGGCAATCGGATCTGGCGGACAGGCTCCCTCGGGTCGCTGATCATCCCTGGAGGGATCGCAACGTGAAAAAGAGGGCGTCGTGCTGGGTGCCGTAGCTGCGGGTCGCTGATCATCCCTGGAGGGATCGCAACAGTTCTGGGTGCCGGAGCGGGCGTGCAACAGCTCGAGTCGCTGATCATCCCTGGAGGGATCGCAACGCGTGAAGGGTGCTGGTGTGCCCCGTTAAATCCGGACAGCCGCTATTAAGGTGGTCTATGCGGCGGACTGTTTTTTCAGGCATTCGTCGTGAGCTTGTCGTGGGGTGCGATAATCAAGCCCGGAGTGGCGGCGTGTCGTGTTGTAACGGAGTTCTATGTACCGGGCGATGTCTCGTCGAGCGTGTTCACGGGTGGGGTAGACGGTGCGGTGGACCCGTTCGTTTTTCAGAGCCGCGAAGAACGACTCGGCCATTGCATTGTCGTAACAGATCCCGGTCCGACCGACGGACTGGCGGATCCCGAGCCCGTTCAACGTAGCAGCGAACTGGGTAGATGTATAGTTGCTTCCGCGGTCCGAATGAAAAATCGCTCCGTCGGTGAGCTGCTGGTTGCGGGCGGCCATGCTGATGGCGGTGTCGATGAGTCCGGTCTTGTAGTTGTCGCCCATGGCCCAGCCGATGACGGCTTTCGTGTGGCAGTCGAGGACGGTCGCGAGGTAGAGCCAGCCTTCCCAGGTGGGAATGTAGGTGATGTCACCGACCATCTTGGTGCCCGGGGCCTCGGCGGTGAAGTCGCGCTGCAGCAGGTCGGGAATCGCGGCGGGGTCCTGGCCCTGTTCGGTCAGGGTGTGCCGCCAGGGGCGTGGCTGGCATGGTTCCAGGCCCTGCTCGCGCATGAGGGCGCGGACGAGCTCGGGGCTGCAGGGCCGACCCCAGGCGCACAGGTCAGCGTGTACGCGCCGGTAGCCGTAGGTGCCGTCGGAGGCGGTGAACGATCGGTGGACGAGGGCGGTGAGCTCGCCGCGGCGGGTCGCGGTCGCGGAGGCAGGACGGTCGTGCCATTCATAGAAACCTGAGCGAGAGACCTGGAGCCAGGCGCACATCTGGGTGATGGACGGCACCGTTATACCGACATTCGTGGTGGTGCGGGCTGCGTACTCCGCATCGATGAACTCGAACGTGTCGCTCACCGATGATCCTTGGCGAAGTACGCGGGTCGGGTCGCCTGGAGGGATTGCACCTCCAGGCTCCCGCAGATCCCGGCGTGACACTCTCGCGTCACCGGGCTCTTCTCGTCCTTCTCACCAGAAGCCGTGGATCCACTGCCAGTGCGCAAACAGCGTGGGGTACTGCATCGTGATTCTCTTCCACGCCTTGTGTGCTTTGGCAAATGTCCGCAGCCGCCGATACTTCTTCCGCATCCACCGCACCAGATATGTGCTGATGCGATAGAGGAGCGGATACAGTTCGGTCTTGTAGAAAGCACCGTAGTACTGCATCCAGCCCCGGATCGCAGGATTGACCGCATAGGCGATCGCATCCATTGTGTGACCGGTGAGCGTGTGAAGCCGCCAGGACTTCACTTTCATACCCATCTTCTTGATGGCGTCTTTGCTGACTGCCGGGACGAACCCGGTGAACACGTTCCCGTTTCGGGCCCGCGCCCCTCGTGCCCGGAAGGTGAAGCCGAGGAAGGTGAATTCCGTGTGCTCGTGCGAGCCACGTCTCTTTCCGTCCTTGCAGTACACGATCCGGGTTTTCTTCGGGTGCAGGCTGACGCCGACCTGTTCCATCCTCTTTCGCAGCCTGTCCAGCACGAACCTGGCCTGGGCCTGGGACTTGCAGTGGACGACCGCGTCATCGGCGTAGCGTTCGAAAGGGCAGGCAGGGAATTCCCGGGCCATCCACAGATCGAACGCGTAGTGCATGAACAGGTTGGCGAGCACGGGACTGACTGCGGATCCTTGCGGGGTTCCGCGGTCGCGTTCCGCCA
This sequence comes from Frankia umida, assembly GCF_023242945.1. Classification (NCBI taxonomy): domain Bacteria; kingdom Bacillati; phylum Actinomycetota; class Actinomycetes; order Frankiales; family Frankiaceae; genus Frankia; species Frankia umida. The sequence goes on along the minus strand of NZ_JALKFT010000080.1, from coordinate 123 downwards.
GCGTTCCGTCGGGCATCCTGATGGGAGCGGCAAGCCACCGCTTCACGTACTAAGAAGAACGAAAGTAACTGGACATGGATGGCACATTGTGATTTAATTCTTGCATGCGGGAGACGGACGGCC